>JBDTSU010000049.1:0-15162 GCA_039930965.1 Betaproteobacteria bacterium | reverse complement strand
CGATCGAGCAATTGGCCGCGTTTCCCAAGATGTCGGGATTCTCGCTCTCCCCCGACGGCAAGCATCTGGCCGCACTGGAAGGCCGCGGAGAGGATCGGGTCATCCTGGTCTGGGCGACCGATGCCCTCAACAAGGCGCCGACCGTGATCGGCTCAAGCAAGATGAAAATCAGTGGTATGCAATTCATCAAGAACGACCTGTTGGCCGTGTCGATGTGGCAGCCCTACGATGCGCGCTTCGACAAGATCGTCAAGACGTTCATCAACAAGCTGTTCCTCACCGACCTCGAAGGCAAGAACTGGAACGAACCCATGCCCCAGGAGCGCGCGATGAGCTACGCCGCGGACAGGGCCAAGGCGCTTGCCAATCCGACCGTGCTGGATACTTTGCCAAATGACCCCGACCATATCCTGGTGATAAACCACTATGGCAGCGGTTCGGGTGACGTCTTCAAAGTCAACGTTCGCAGCAATCGCTCCGAGCGCATCCAGCGTTCCGATGCAAATATCGGTGGCTACGTGACCGATCTCGACGGCAATCTCGCCGCCAGGTTCAGGCAGGACGTCGATAGTACAGGCGCATTCATCGCCGCGGAATTCCAGCAGCCCAATAGCGGAAAATGGTCGGAACACTTCCGCTCCTACGTCAAGAATCGCGACGTGACCGAGATCGTGGGCTTTTCGAAAGATCCCAACATCGCCTTCATCCTCAGCAATGTCGGTACGGACAAATCCGCCATCTATGAATACGACATCGCCGCGCGTACGCGCAAGGAAGTACTGTTCCAGCATCGCTTCTTCGATGCCGGCCAAGTGCTGATCAACCATGTCAAGAGTTCCGGCGCCGACGCCTTGGCCTTCGGGGACATCCTCGGCATCACCTATGATGGCCCGCGCGGCACGAATAGCGATGTGTTGTGGACCGCACCCAGACTGAAAGCGCTGGACAAGGGCATCCGCGATGCGCTCGGCGTCCGGCTACAGTCCACGAAGCTGACCGATCCCGCGACAGGACAAAGCGCCGATGCGGAATACGACCTCGATGCCAGCTACAGACTGGCTGCCTGGACCCCGGACCTGAGCACGGTCGTCATTGTCGTCAGCGGCGCCTCCCGGCCACCGGAATCCTATCTTTTCCGCAGCGGCAAACTCATGTTGCTGTCGAAGGCCTACCCCGGGATCGATCCGGCATCGCTGGGGAAAACGCGCCTCGTGTACTACAAGGCGCGCGACGGCTTGGACATCCCGGCGTTTCTCACCGTGCCGAATGCCGAACTGTGCGGACCAGCGCCGTGGCCGGCGGTCGTTCATCCGCACGGCGGCCCGTGGTCGCGGGACACCATGGGATTCGACGGGTCAATGTGGGTCCCGCTCATGGCGTCGCGATGTTTTGCCGTGCTGCGCCCGCAATTCCGCGGCTCACAAGGTTGGGGGCGCAAGCTGTGGATGGCCGGCGACGCCGAATGGGGGCAAAAAATGCAGGACGACAAGGACGACGGCGCCAAGTGGATGATCGATCAGAACATCGCGCAACGCGGACGAATCGGCATGTTCGGCTTCTCCTACGGCGGCTACTCCGCCTTTGCCGCGGCAGTCCGCCCCAACGGCTTATATAAATGCGCCATCGCCGGCGCCGGCGTGTCCGAAATAAACAAGATATGGGCACAGTTCTACACGAACCCGTTCTTCCGTGACAGGCAATCGTCCACCGTGAAAGGGCTAATTCCGCTGGATTACGCTGACAAGATCCAGATCCCCATCATGGTTTATCACGGAGACCGGGATCAAACCGTGCCGCTGGAACAATCGGATTGGTTCGTTGACAAGGCCAGGAGCTCAAAGCAGGCTGTGGTCTACCATACGATCACCGACTACGCCCATGGCCCGGCGTGGACACGGAAGATCTTCGGCGAACAGTTGGGTTATATCGAGGATTATCTGCTCCGCGACTGCGGCGCCAAGGGACTTTGAAATGCGACGCCATCCCGCGCTCCGCGAAGGCTGGGGGAGTTACGGCCGACAGTATGGCTGTGACAGCTTATTTCTTCGTTGCCTTGCGGATCAGGATCAAAACGACGTGCTTGCCCGAAAAACCCTGTTCATAGAGTTTGACCTTGTCCGGCGGCAGGGCGATATCCGGCGGCGCACTTCCTCCGGGCCATCGTGACCGAAGTACAAGCCCACCTTTAGCGCGCTAGGGCCGGCTCTGTTGGCGGCGCCGGCCTTGGCCCCCGCAGCGATCAGCATCTTCATCAACCTGCGGTCGCAGCCTTTGCTGGCAGCGGCCATCTGCGCGGTCTTGCCCTCCGCATCGGTCACATTTGGATCGGCGCCGAGATCTGCAGCAGCCGGACCATGGCCTTGGTTTCAGCCTTCATGGGTCATTCGGTCGTCGAGCATCCCTGTCCCGCAAAGGTTTGCCGACAAGAACAAGGTGGGCGCATACGGTGCGAGTGACGGCGGGTATTCCATGCTGATGCAACTGGTTCGTTCGCCGGAACTCTACAAGTTCGGCATCAACTTCGGTTGTGTCACCGACAGATTGTTCAACAGTCGACGCCGCCTCCACAATGGTTTGGCGATTTTGGCGAATTGTCCAAACGCACCGACAGCGAAGGCAGTGCCGATGGGCGAATGTTCGGGCCTTCGTCGCCAACGCTGCGGGTCAGAAGATTCGCGCGCCGGTCATGCACGTCTACGGCGGAGAGGACCGTATCGTCGCTATCGCCAAAGGCAATGCGATGGAGATCGCATTTGAGCGCGCCGGCAAACCGGTCAAGGGATACGTACTAAAGGAAGACGAGGGACACGGCTTTGGAAAACTCGAAAACCGGGTGGAAAACTACAAAAAGATCCTGGATTTCCACAAAATTCAATTTGGCCAATAGGCTGGTTTCCACCTGAATAGTGCCCGACTCCTGCGGGGGTTGTTTTTGCCCTGACCTCTTTCCGGTTCGCGAACCGAACGTATTTACCGTTACAAACCCCGGCATTGACGCCGCATTCCAGCCATTTTCGGCCCGAAGGCCGCACCAGCGCTCATTTTCTCTCGAAGCAAGCAAAAGAAGCACTGCGCCTCAAGAAATACGGCAGCCCAAGTTAGCGATCCTTGCCGTGAAGGCGGTACTGCGCGCCTCACCGCAGACTCAGCCAATCATCATTGTTTCAGACTGTTGCGCATTTGCAACAATTGCACGTTTATTGGCATGCTCTGTTGGATTTCAAGGGCGACAGCCGTTATTCTTCGTCCCACTAGAAAGCCTTTGTTTCATTTGGTTTCCAGATAATGCCGGAATGCCATATTTCGGCACATGACCTGGTGGCTTCTCGAACCTGCATCAAAACAAAAATATGACTTGCCGCAATTTTGTGTTTTCGTTTTGACCGAAATAGACTGAAAGTTTTGCCCAAGTTACACCACTTCAACTAGGAGGCATCTATGAGTAAAAATAAGCGACCGGTAACGGCGTTCGCCAGAAAGCAAAGCGTCATCGCCACTGGCCTCGCACTATCGCTGATGGCCGCACATTCTGCGTACGCCCAGCAAGCAGCACCCGCCGAACAAAAAGCAGAAAAGATCGAAGTTACCGGCACCCGGATTCCGCCGCCGAACCTCGAAGGCGCCAGCCCGGTCACCGTGGTCGATGCACAGACCATCAAGGTTGACGGCATGCGTTCGGCTGAAAACTTCCTGAACAACCTGCCGCAGGTGTTCGCGGCACAGGGTTCCAACGTTGTCAACGGTGCGACCGGTACCGCAACGGTCAACCTGCGCGGTCTCGGAGCCTCCCGCACCCTGGTGCTGGTCAACGGTCGTCGCATGCCCTACGGTAGCGCCAATTCCGCTTCCGCCGACTTGAACCAGATTCCCTCGCCGCTGATCAAGCGCGTCGAGATCCTCACCGGCGGCGCCGGCGCGGTATACGGTTCCGATGCGGTCGCGGGCGTGGTGAACTTCATCATGAACGACCGGTTCGAAGGCGTGTAGTTCGACGTCAATGAAAGTTTCTTCAACCATCAACAGCAGAATCCGGGCGGCACAGCAGATGTCGTCGCCGGCCGCGCGAAAACCAATCCTGCGCAGTTCAATGTGCCGGGCGACAAGAGCAACGACGGCAAGGTTTTTGACGCCAACGTGCTCATCGGCGGCAACTTTGCCAACGGCAAAGGCAATGCGACCGCCTACTTTGGCTACAAGAAGGAATACGAATTGCTGCAGTCCGAGCGAGATTTCAGCG
This sequence comes from Betaproteobacteria bacterium, assembly GCA_039930965.1. Lineage (GTDB taxonomy): Bacteria > Pseudomonadota > Gammaproteobacteria > Burkholderiales > Usitatibacteraceae > UKL13-2. The sequence goes on along the minus strand of JBDTSU010000049.1, from coordinate 10,925 downwards.
CTTGCACGATCGCAGCCGGCAACGGTGTTTGGACTTGCGGTGGGTCGGGTACCAACGCGACCGGTCGCTTCTCAGGCTTTGGCAAGGGCGTGTTCACGACTGATGCCAGCGGCACGCCGCGCACTTTCTCCAACGCACTCGACCAGTACAACTTCGGTCCAGTCAATCATTTTCAGCGCCCGTCCGAGCGCTATAACGCCAACGCGACAGCCAATTATGATTTTCTGCCTGACGTGAAGATCTATTCCGAGTTTGGCTTCACCGATTACCACACCATTGCGCAGATTGCACCGGGCGGCGCGTTCGGTACGGTGGCCACGATCGGCTTCGACAACCCGCTGCTGACACCTGCCTGGAAAACAACCCTAGGGCTGACCCAGGCTGGCGATACGACTGACGTCGTGATCCAGCGCCGCAACGTCGAGGGCGGCGGACGCCAGTCCGATTTCCGCAACACCTCGTTCCGCACCGTGGTTGGCGTGAAAGGCGACATCGGCAATTGGAGTTACGATGCCTTCATGCAGACCGCCAAGGTCATCTACTCGCAAAAGACGCTGAACTACTTCGTCAACGATCGCATCGCGCGGTCATTGGATGTAGTGAGTGTCAATGGCGTGCCGACCTGCCGTTCGGTGGTGGATGGCAGCGATCCCGCTTGCGTGCCTTATAACGTGTGGAAGACTGGCGGGGTGACCCCCGCTTCGCTCGCTTACCTGCAGGCGCCGGGAATCTACACCGGTTCGACCGAACAGATGGTTCAGGGTGGCAGCATTTCGTCGGATCTCGGCACCTACGGTCTCAGGATGCCTACGTCGAAGAATGGCATTGCGGTCGCGCTTGGTGTTGAACGCCGCACCGAAAAACTCAACCTCGACACCGATGCATTGGTGCAGAGTAACGGCCTGTCCGGCGCCGGCGGCGCAACGCCGCCGCTGAATGGCAAGTTCACCGTAAAGGACATCTACGGTGAGGTTCGTGTACCGCTGGTCGAAGGTGCGCCAATGGCCGATCTGCTCAGCGCAAATGCCAGCTATCGCCATTCCGATTACGACACCGGCGTCAAGACCAACACTTACGGCGTTGGAATCGAGTGGTCGCCGGTGAAGCAGGTTCGCTTCCGCGGCAGCTACCAGAAAGCCGTGCGCGCCGCCAACCTGATCGAGTTGTTCACCGCACAGGGCAATAATCTGTTCGACATGAACGAAGATCCTTGCGCGGGCGCGACCCCGACGGCAACCCTGGCGCAATGCCAGCGTACCGGCGTGACCGCTGCGCAATATGGCAATGTCCAGGATAGCCCGGCCGGTCAGTACAACTTCCTGCAAGGTGGCAACGCGCGGCTGCAGCCCGAGAAATCCGATAGTAATACGCTGGGCCTGGTGTTTACACCGATGTCCAACATGAGTGCCACCGTCGACTATTTCGACATAAAGGTCAAGGAAACCATCGGTATCCTGAACCCGGTCACCACGCTGAATCAGTGTATTGCGACCGGCGCCGCGCAATATTGCAGCCTGATCACACGCGACCGCCTCGGTACCCTGTGGCTGCTTGATGAAGGGCGAATTGTCGGCACCAACGTCAACATCGGTGGTTCACGTGCCAGTGGCCTTGACCTCGGCTTCAACTACACGCATAAGTTGCCCGCATACGGCAGCCTGAACCTGAACGTTTTGTCTACCTACCTCCTCAAGGCAGAAACCGAAGAGATCAAGGGCGAAGGCATTTACGACTGCGTGGGCCTGTTTGGCTTCCGTTGCGGCACGCCGAACCCGGAATGGCGAAGCAAGGCGCGCGCGACCTGGTCTACCCCGTGGAATTGGGACCTGGCCCTTACCTGGCGGTTTTTCGGTGCGGTCGACCTCGACGCCACCAGTTCCAATCCGCTGTTGGCAGACAGCTCCAATCCGCTGGGCAGGACGTTGAGTGCCCGCAACTACTTCGACATCGCCGGCTCATGGGCGCTGACGAAGCAGATCACTTTGCGCGCCGGCATCAACAACCTGTTCGACAAGGATCCGCCGATAACTGACCAGACCGGTCCGAGCAACTTCGGCAACGGCAATACCTTCCCGCAAGTGTATGACGCGCTGGGACGCCGTGTATTCTTCAACCTGAACGCCAAGTTCTGATCTGGCTGGAAGGTAGTTGCAACTCTGACGGCGAGCTTCGGCTCGCCGTTTTTTTTGCCCGCGGAAATCGCGTCATTTTGAGGAACCGCGTGCGGCAGCGAGACATTCAGCGCTGCATCACCGGGGCGATGGGACCTACTGCATTAGCGGTTCGCAGTCCGGGCATGTAACAGAATTGGCGCAAGTCTCCGTGCGCTGAAGCACCGGCCGATGCAGGCTAGAGGTCGAAGCCGCCTTCTTCTGCCGAGAACGCATTGATACCCGCCGTCATCGCGGTAATCATTTCCCTTTCCGACTGCGTCAGGTGCGGATGCCAGATGTCGAAGATCAGTACGACGCGCAATTTGTCGCTGTCGTTCCAGGCTTCATGGTCGATGGTATCGTCGAAGACCCAGGCTTTGCCGGGAATCCATTCGCGTGTTTCGTTGCCGACACGAAAGCCGCAATTCTCCGGGATGATCAGCGGAAGATGCGTGACGACGCGTGCATTGGAGACCCCCGTGTGGGGAGGTATCCGTGTCCGCGGCTTGAGCAGTGAAAACATCGCGGCGGGAGTCCGGCCGGGCTGATCCGGCGCGGGTACCGTTTCCAGCAGCCTCATGGTCGTGGGGCACTGGGCCGCATTCGCATCGAGTTTCCGGCCCATCTTGAAGAGGTGAAACGCGCTCCACTGCGGGGAATTATTCAGTTCAGCCCATTGGTTGAGCGGCATGTCGTCAGGATAGCTGATGTAAGGCTCAAAGCCTTGTTCCGCGCTCAGTACCCCCATGAATTCGTCGCGGATTTCATCCGTGGCCGCCTCGATGGCGTCGAGCCATTGAAAATCGGCACGTTCAAAGAACTCGATGGGCGTCAACTGCGGATAATGATAGATTGCCGATTGGGACTCATAGCGGCGCTTGCGGCCGACCAAGATGTCGACGGAATCGCTGAAGCGTTTGAGATCTTCGCCCTCCCGCGCCTGGTAGTGCGCGGACAAATACTGATCCATGAAACCGGCGAATTCACGGTCATATTTCTCCTTGTACTCGAACGCATGCGCCAGCGTCGGCCGGAGATCCGGATGCAGTTTGTCCATGTTCGGCGCAACCGTTACGGCAGCACCGTATGCCCTCGCCGCCTTATGGGTCTTGCCCTGGCGTTCGAAAAGGCTTGCCCGCATGATGAGCGCGAGGAGATCGTTGGGATCGGCCGCGAGCGCGCCCTGAATGGCATTTTCTTCGCCGGGCTCGTCGCCGACCCGCTGGCATACCAGCGCCAGGTTCACCCATTGCTGTGGGTCCGCACCCGAGACATCGACGACACGCTGGAACGCGACGCGGGCCGGCTGCCAATCGCCGTGGCGAAACGAATATTGACCCAGCGCGGTCAGGGCACGCAGATGATTGGGGTCGAATTGCAGCAGGCGCCCCCAAGACTCCACTGCTTCACGTTCGCGGCCGGCGCGCATGCGCCCGACGGCTTCCGCTTCAAGTGCGGCGACGGCGCGTTGGTCTATGGGTTGCTCTTGCATGGGCCAATTCCATTTCTTCTATTGGTGAAGGCGCGGCGGCGCCTAGATATCCCAGTCGGTCTTTTCGCCGGTATAGGAATCAATCGCTTCAAACATGGCGCAGAGCTGGCGCCGCTCCGCGGCGGACAATTCGGGGCGCCAAATCTCGAACAGCAGGATGACACGCGTCTGGTCGCTCAGGTTCCAGGCCTCATGTTCCATCGTATCGTCAAACAGCCAGGCCTTGCCTTCCACCCACTCGCGAATTTCGTTGCCGACCCGAAACCCGCAATTCCCCGGGACGATAAGCGGCAGGTGGCAAATGAGGCGGGTATTGAGCATTCCGGTGTGCGGCGGGATGCGGGCGCCTGGCCGCAATAGCGAAAACAGGATCGATGGGGAACGATTCTTCACGCGCGTGAGTGGAACATCGGCCAGCGCCATCAGCGTCCTGGGACAACGCGCGGCATTCTCGGCAATCACCTCGCCGTCCTTCCACAGATAGAACGCGCTCCAGTCCGGGTTGTTCAACAGCCCTTGCTGATCACGCCACGGACGCCCGGGATCGTCCTGCACATAAGGCTGAAAATCCGCGGGTCGCTGCATGATCGCGAGCAACTCGTCACGAATTTCGCCGGTCGCCGCCTCGACCTTGTCGAGCCACGGAAAATCATTTCGATCGTAAAATTGAATTTGCGGAAGCTCCGGGAAATAGTAGTACCTGGGCTCCTGAAAATATAGCTGCTTCACGCCCGCAAGGATTTCAATGGACTGGGCCAGGCGGCGGGATGTCCCACCGGCCGCATCCTTGCCCAACTGTTCGCGCAGATACGCCGCAAATTCTCCAGCGAAACGATTACACAAAGATTGGGCGCGCTTCATTTCCTCGCGCAAGTCGGGCGGCAGTTGCTCGGCCGGGGGCGCGGCCTTGACCGCGGTTTGATAGAAGGACGCGGCATGACGGTCGCCTGACATGGCCAACTGGTCGCCTTTGAAGATCAGAGCTCGCAAGTTTCTCGGTTCCAGTGCCAGCGCGGAATTTACGGCAACAAGCGCGGCCTGTTGGTCTTTGAGCGCGTGACATGAATACGCCAGTCCGAGAAATGCCGACGCGTCGGCCAGTCCCGCGGCAGCAATGCGCTGGAAAGTTGTGCGCGCACTGAGGGCATCGCCGCGCTGCAGCGCGGCGGTGGCGCTCTGCGCAAGAACACGGGCATCAAGTGTGGGCGTCTGCATTGTAATGAGAGCTTCGGTTGTTGGGGCGCGGGTTTTTGACTTAGTATCAGGCTTGTGCATGCGCCATCGCAATGAATGATTGTAGTGGGCCGCGCATGCCCCTGCATATTGGTACAGAATGTCGTCACAGCGCCAAAGCACGATGTACCTGTGCCTGCCCGCAAAGCTCATTTCCCGCTAATTCGGCGACGGCTATCAGGAGATTGTGTCAAATTCAGTAACCAGGATGCGTTTCGCCGAATAAAAGGTTAGAATTCGCGTTTATTTTCAAGCAGCCATGACGCTCGCCCTAGAAGCGAGTGACTAATGGAGGAAATTCAATGGATTACGCGCAACAACAGCGCCAGCCCGGCAAGCACATTACCGGCATTACCATCGTGCTGATCCTGCACGCAGTGGTGGTCTACGCGCTGGCGACCGGTCTGGCCCGCAAGGCCATCGAGGTGATCAAGGCGCCGCTGGAAACCAAGATCATTGAAGAGGTCAAGAAGCCGCCGCCGCCCGATACGCCCCCCCCGCCTCCGCCCAAGATGGTGCAGGTCATGCCGACGTTCGTGCCGCCGCCGGAGGTGCAGATCTCCTCGCCGGTGCAGCAGGTTGTGATCTCGAACCCGACCCCGGTGGCGCCACCCGTATACGCACCTCCCAAAGCGCCAGTGCAGCAAGCCGCCCCGGCCGCGCCGCCCAGCGTGGGCATTGCCTGCCCGAACTCGCAAGCGATTCGTTCCGAGATCAAGTATCCGGCCGCCGCCCGCAAGGATGGTATCCAGGGTGATGTCCTGGTCGAATTCACCGTCGCCGTCAACGGCGAAATCAAAGACGTGGACGTCAAGTCCTCGAGCAACCGTGTCTTCAACAGCGTCTCGGTGAGCGCCGTCCGCCAGTTCAAGTGCAACGGCCAGGGTAGAGAAGTGAGGGTGCAAGTACCGTTCTCGTTCAAGTTGACGGACTGACCCCAATCGGAAATGCGTGTCCCGCGTGCCGGCAACTGCAGGCGGGACCACGGACTTGTCGGAATCAATCAAGTAAATTATCTTTTAGTGGAGGCAATATGAATTTCATCAACCGTATCCCCGCGCTGCTCGTCGCCGTCATCATGGCCGCGACCCCGTTCGCCGTAGCCGTTGTATCCCTGCAATCGACCACGGCCCAGGCGCAGGCCCCGGCAACGGAACCCGCGAAGCCGGAGGCGGAACCCGCGAAGCCCGCACCGCCCGCAGCCGCCCCCGTGGTGGCCAAGGAGACCGTCACTAACCCCTATGGCCTGGAAGCATTGTGGAAAGAAGGCGATTTCGTCTCCAAAACCACCCTGATCATCCTCGTCATCATGTCGATGGGTTCGTGGTACATCCTCATCGTCAAGCTGTTCGAACAGTTCCGCCTGATGAAGGAATCGAAGGAAGCCGGCGAAGGCTTCTGGGCCGCGGGCTCGCTGCAGCAGGGTGTCGGCACGCTGGGCGAAGCCAGTGCTTTCCGCTTCATCGCCGAGAGTGGCATGAAAGCCTCCGAGCACCACAGCGGCCTGATGGCCGACGTCGACCTGAATGAATGGGTCACGATGTCGATCACGCGCGCCACCGAAAACGTCAACAACCGCCTGCAGGATGGCCTGGCCTTCCTGGCCACCGTCGGCTCTACCGCCCCGTTCGTCGGCCTGTTCGGCACCGTGTGGGGCATCTACCACGCGCTGACCGCCATCGGTATCGCCGGCCAGGCGTCGATTGACAAGGTCGCCGGCCCGGTGGGTGAGGCGCTGATCATGACCGCCTTCGGTCTGGCCGTCGCCGTGCCGGCGGTGCTGTCTTACAACTGGCTGGTGCGTCGCAACAAGGTCGCCATGGAGAAAGTCCGCGCCTTCAGCGCTGACCTGCACTCGGTGCTGATGAGCAGCGGCGGCAAGAAGAAGTAAACGCGCCGCAACCCGTAACCCGAGCAAGAGGAACCCATCATGGGAATGAACGTAGGGTCGGACGACGGCGGTGGCGACGAGGTCATTTCGGCCATCAATACCACGCCGCTGGTGGATGTGATGCTGGTGTTGCTGATCATCTTCCTGATCACCATTCCGGCCATCATCCAGAACGTCGCGGTGGAATTGCCGAAAGAGCGCAATCTGCCGACGCAGACCAAGCCGGAGAACATCCTGATCTCGGTCAACAAGGACGGCGACATCTTCTGGAACCAGCAACTGGTGCCGGATACCGACGCGCTGTTCGAGAAGTTGAAGGTGGTGGCGGTGCAGGTGCCGCAGCCGGAGGTGCACATTCGCGGCGACGAGAACGCGCGCTACGAATCGATCGGCAAGGTGGTCTATACCTGCCAGCGCGCCAGCATCATGAAGATCGGCTTCATCACCGAGCCACCCCCCAATGTCTATGCCGGGGGCTGAGTTGAACACGCCATTTGAAAGGAAACAGTCATGAGCATGAGCGTTGGCTCGGGCGACGGCTCCAAAGAGCCGGAAGTCATGATCGAGATGAACACCACGCCGCTGATCGACGTGATGCTGGTGCTGATCATCATGCTGATCATCACCATTCCGATACAGACGCATGCGGTGAAGCTGAATATGCCGGTCGGTAATCCACCGCCGCCTACCGTGCCGCCCATCGTCGTGCAGATCGACGTCGATTTCGACGGTACCGTGCTGTGGAACGGCGAGATCATTGCCGACCGCAATGCGCTGGAAGCGCGCCTGCGTTCGGCAGCCAGCGAGTCGGTGCAGCCGGAAGTGCACCTGCGGCCCAACAAGCTGGCCCAGTACAAGGATGTCGCCATGGTGATGGCCTCCGCCCAGCGACTCGGCGTCACCAAGCTCGGCATTGTCGGCAACGAACAGTTCGTCAAGTAATTCTGTTGTGGTGAAACGCGGCTTAGGCCGCGTTTCGCTTTTCTTCCCGGAGAGTATGTCCATGAATCGATCCAACCTGGTCACACGCGCGATCGTCCGCACCGCCATGCTGGCAAGCCTGCTTGTCACCGCAATTCCAAATGGCCATGCACAGGAAAAGGTTCGGCCGGAGGTCGGCAAGCCCTTGCAGGCAGCCCAGGACTTGATGAAAGCCAACAAGTTCAAGGACGCGTTGGCTAGAGTCCGCGAAGCGGATGCCGTGTCGGGCAAGACGCCGTACGAAACCTATATGATCGAGCGCATGCGCGCTTCGGCCGCCACCGGCGCCAAGGAAGGCGACACCGCCATCAAGGCATACGAGGCGGTAATTGCATCGGGCAAGGCGCCGTCGTCCGACCAGATCAAGATTATCGAGGCGCTTGCCACCAGTTACTACAACGTGAGGGATTATGCCTCGGCGGTCAAGTGGGGCGCGCGCTATTTCAAAGAAGGCGGTAGCGGCGGACAGATTCGCACACTGATGATCCAGTCGTATTTCCAGAGCGGCGACTTCGCGGCTTCCGCCAGAGAATCCCTTGCCGACGTCGAGGCCGACGAACGGGCGGGGCGCACGCCCTCCGAGGAAAAGCTGCAATTGCTCGCAAACAGCTATCTGCGCCAGAAGAACAATGTCGGCTATGCGGCAACCGTTGAAAAGTTGCTTAACCATTACCCGAAAAAGAGCTTGTGGGCGAACGTCATTTCCAGCGTGCAGAAAAAGCCGGGGTTTTCCGATCGCCTTGCGCTCGACGTCTATCGACTGCAGCTCGCGACCGGCAATTTGTCATCCACGACCGATTACATGGAGATGGCACAGCTCTCGATTCAGGCCGGCAATGCCGCCGAGGGCAAGAAGGCGATTGACGACGGATTTGCCGTCGGCGCGTTGGGAAAAGGCCCCGAAGCCGATCGCCACAAGCGGTTGCGTGACCTTGCCGAGAAACGCGTGGCAGAAGCCCAGAAGACCGCGATCGGCTTGCAGGATGAAACCGAAGCCAATGCGCAAAAGGATGGTAACGCCCTGCTGGTTCTCGGTGAAAAGGTGGTCGCGAGCGGCCAGACCGCCCGGGGCATTGCCTTGATGGAAGCGGGCATCAGGAAGGGCGGCCTGCGCCGGCCGGAAGACGCCAAGCTTCATCTGGGGCTCGCGCAGATTCAACTGGGCCAAAAGGCCAAGGGCATCCAGACACTCAAGAGCGTTCAGGGCACCGACGGCGTTGCCGATCTTGCGCGCCTCTGGATTATATTCACCCAGAAAAACGGCCAGAGCTGATCGCCGGAATGCTTGCTCCGCAAGTCGTCCATGCGGGGCAGGTCAACGCATCACCCGTCAGTTCTGCCTCGTCTGTTTCTCGAGCAAGGCGAGGCCCCAGGCAATGCCGAAACCAGTGAGATCATCGCGCACCGCCCCCAGCCCACCCTCGTGTCGATGGGCCGACAGGTCCATGTGAATCCACGGGATGTCGCGCACAAAACGCGACAGGAACCTGGCGCCATAAATGGCGTCCGCCTCACCGGAAATCAGGCATTGCTTGACGTCAGCGTATCGGCCAGCACCATCCGGCCCTCCGCGTCGGTATCCATGCATATCCCTTGCCCACCAGGCAAATCGTGCGAGCACCCGCAACCTTGCGTTTGGGCACGTATCCGGCTGATGGCGGTCGCTCTTCACCGTCGTTGGCAGCGGCGAAATGTCATGGGATAAGATGGCGGCGTGACACCTTCCCAACACATGGTCCAAGGCCATCGCGCGGCAGTCGCCGGTGACGCCGACCGGCCGCGGCGGCAAATGGCACCTCACGCGAGAAAGGCCTGTTGATGCAGTGGCACGATGTGATCGATGTCTTTAACGGCGATGCCGACGGATTGGTGGCGCGTCACCAGTATCGCCTCATGCATCCGGTCGCACCGGAGCAGGTCACGCTGGTCAGTGGCGTCAAGCGCGACATCGCGCTGCTCGACCGCGTGCCGGTGACTGGCGCCGCGCGCCGCCGCGACATCCAGGTGTTCGACATCTCGTATGATCGCAACGCCACCGCGGCCGCCACGCTTCTTGAAGACGGCGCCCGCATTACCTACGTCGATCATCATCGTGCCGACCATTTGACGCCTCATCCCCGCTTGGTCGCGTATATCGACGAAAGCCCGGACGTCTGCAGCAGCCTGTTGGTCGACCGGCTATGTGGCGGCAAGTACCGGCTGTGGGCGATTGCCGCCGCGTTCGGCGACAATCTGACGGCCGTCGGAAACCGCTTGTCACAGGAGGCCGGACTGTCGACCGCCGAAGCGGCCCAGCTTTCGCTCCTCGGAGAATGCCTGAATTACAACGCCTACGGAGAGTCGATCGAGGACCTTCATTACCCGCCGCTGCAACTGGCCGCCCGTCTTGCTCCCTATTCCAGTCCCCTTGATTTCATCGCACGCGAGGACGTGTTGTCACGCCTGAAGGCCGGCTTTGATGCGGACCTCGCCAATGCCCTTGCCGTGCGACCACAGCATGCCAGTGACACCGTTGCGGTCTACATGCTGCCGGACCAGGCGTGGGCACGCCGGGTCAGTGGCGCGTTGGCCAACCGCTTGGTTCACGACTGGCCCGCACGCGCGCACGCGGTCATGACGGCCGACGCGCGCGGTCTGGCCACCGTCAGCATTCGCGCCCCGCTTTCAAGTCCGCGTGATGCCTCCCGCGTGGCCCTGCAGTTTGCCAACAGTGGCGGGCGCGCTGCGGCGGCCGGGATCGAATCGTTTTCGCCCGGCGAGTTGCCGCGGCTGATCGAAGTCCTCGAGGAAACGTATCGCTGAAACCGCCTGTGTCGATCCGGCATTCCGCGCACGCCGGCGCAACACATCGCCTGCGTTTACCGGCGTGGCGTCGGGACACACCACACAATTCGGTAAAATGCTCTGACAAATGGCGCACCCCGCCCACCCTCGCCCTTCCCTGTTTTCGACCCGACGATGACACTCGCCCCCGCCGCATCCAATCCTGCCGATTCCGCCTACCAGGCGCTCATGCGCCATGTGCTCGCACATGGCGCCAGCAAGTCCGACCGGACGGGTACCGGCACGCGTTCGGTATTCGGCTACCAGATGCGCTTTGACCTGGGCGCGGGTTTTCCGCTGCTGACGACCAAGAAGCTGCATCTGCGCTCGATCATCCATGAACTGCTGTGGT
>JBDTSU010000048.1:0-15423 GCA_039930965.1 Betaproteobacteria bacterium | reverse complement strand
GCCCTGTGAGGAAATCGCCGCGGTGCTGGGCCTCTCGGTGGGGGCGACCAGGACGCGGCTCTCCCGTGCCCGCCTGGCACTGCACGCGCTGATGCGAGAGGCAGCCGACCCGTCCGCAACGCCGGACGACAAAGAAAACAAGCCCGCGCTGCGGCTGGTTCAATCCCGAGGTGTCCGATGAACGCGCTCCCGACCGCGCATGAGGTGAAGCGGATGTTGCTGGCCGATCCCCGGCTGAGTACGCCCGAGCTGGAGGCCGCGATTGCCGGCGATGAAGCGCTGCAGCAGTTCCGCCGGCAGCTGCTGCGAAACCATGATGGCCTGGCCAGGGCCTTTGCCGAGGTGGCGCCGCCGCCGGGACTCGCGGACCGCGTGATCCTGCGGGTGCGCTATCGCCGGCGCTCGACGTGGGCAGCGGGCATTGCCGCCGGCGTCGTTGCGGTCTCGCTCTCACTGTTCATGCTGCGCCACGACGGGCCGCCGGCCATCGCGGTGGCGATGCTCGATCACGTGGTCGAGGAAAGCGGCGAGTGGGCCGACGATGGCGAGGTCAGTGCCGCGACGACCGTGGCCTCGCTGCAGCGCGTGGGTGTGCCGTTTCACGACCTCGGTTATCGCATCCGCCATCTCAGCGAATGCGTCGTCAATGGGCGCACCGGGCGTCACCTGGTGATGAATACGCCGGAAGGGCTGGTGTCGTTCCTGATCATGCCGCAGCGCGCAGGCGAGGTGTCGAGGCGCCTGGAACTGGACCGCGGGCCGATGCAGGCCGTGCTGCTGCCGGCAAGCGAGGTTGCCATCGGCGTGTTTGCCGACCGCGGCGTGAACAAGGCCGGGATGGAAGCGATGACGCGGCGCATGTTCATGTCGAAGGTGGACGAGGCATGAGCGCCGGCGGCCAGGCAGGCAGCGTGCCGGACGGGCAGGACGACCGCGACCGCGCCAGGGCGGACGAGCTGGAAAGCCTGCGCCCTTACCTGATGCGCTTTGCCCGCGGCAAGCTGCGCGACGTGCATGCGGTCGAGGACGTGGTGCAGGAGACGCTGCTCGCGGCGTTGACCGGGAAGAATGCGTTCATGGGCCGCTCGCGGCTGCGCACCTGGGTGACCTCGATCCTCAATCACAAGATCATCGATATCTACCGCCGCCATCGCGCCGAACACCGCCAGGACGCGCCGGGCACGCTCGACGACGCCGACGACTGGCAGGCCGAGGAACTGTTCCATGCCATGACCGAACCGGATGCGCGCCTCACGCTGATGGACCCGGCCGAGGAAGTCGCGCGGCAGCAACTGGCCGCGCACCTGCACTCGGCGGTGGCCGCCCTGCCGGCGCGCCAGCGCGACGCCTTCGTGCTGGTGCATATGCACGGCTGCAGCGGCGTGGAGGCGGCCCGGCAGGTCGGCATCACGCAGTCCAACCTGTGGATCATCCTGCACCGGACGCGCAAGACCCTGCAGGCCGCACTGCGCATGCGCCACGCCGTGTAAAAACTCGTTTTCTGACTCGCTCGCGCAGGCCGGCCGCGGGCGGGACGCTCTCCTGTCATTGCCGGAACCACCCACGTTACTTAGAAAGGAACTATTCATGTCCGCTTCATCCAAAGGTGCCGCCATCGCCTACGCCGCCGGCCTGCTGGCACTATCGTTCGGCGCCTTCGCCGCCGATGCCCCCAAGGGCAGCAAAGGCCTCGCCGTCGCGGCCAACGACAAGGTGCATTGCTACGCCGTGCACGACTGCAAGGGCAACTCCGATTGCAAGACCGCGGAGAACGCCTGCAAGGGCCAGAACGCCTGCAAGGGTCATGGCTTCAAGGCCGTATCGGGCAAGGAATGTTTCGACAAGGGCGGCACCATCGGCGACCTGTCGGAAAAGAAAAAGTCGTAACCGATTTGCCGGATCTCCCTGAGTGAGTTTGGCGGCGTCACCTTCGGGCGGCGCCGTCTGTTTTCTTCAATCCACCGATATGTCCGCCCGGCGATGAACCGCGACCGCACCTCCCTTTCAACACCTTCCCCGGGCTTCGGGCTCGGCCTGCGCACGGCGCACTATGCCGATTTCCTCGCCGCGCCGCAGCGTGCCGACTGGCTGGAAATCATTTCCGAGAATTTCTTTGGCGAGGGCGGCAAGCCGCTGGCGGTGCTGGAACGCGTGCGCGCCGACTATCCGCTGGTGATGCACGGCGTGGCGCTGTCGATCGGCTCGGCCGACGGCCTCGATGATGGTTACCTGCGGCAACTGGGCCGCCTGGCCGCGCGGGTGCAGCCGCTGTGGATCTCGGATCACTTGTGCTGGACCGGACTCCAGGGGCGCAATTCGCACGATCTGCTGCCGCTGCCCTACACGGAAGAGGCGCTGCGGCTGGTGGTAGGGCATATCCGGCAGGTGCAGGACATCCTCGGCCGGCGCTTCGTCATCGAGAATGTGTCGAGCTACCTCACCTACCGCTCCAGCGACATGACCGAGTGGGCGTTCCTGCGGCAGGTGTGCGAGGAAGCCGATTGCCTGTTGCTGCTCGATGTCAACAATATCTACGTCAGCAGCGTCAATCACGGTTTCGATCCGCTGACATACCTTCAACACATTCCGCGCGAACGGGTGCAGCAGATTCACCTGGCCGGCCACAGCCGCGCGCACGACGGCGGTGAACACCTGATCGACACCCATGACCACGCGGTGGCGGAGCCGGTGTGGGCGCTTTACGCGGCCGCTTGCCGGCACCTGGGACAGGTAGCGACGATGATCGAGCGCGACGACCGCATCCCGCCGCTTCCGGCATTGCTTGCCGAAGTCGACCGCGCGCGGCAGTTCAGCCATCAGGCGTTGAGCGCCTGCGCGGACCTCGTCCCGGCATGAGCGCGTCCCTGCTCGGCTTGCAAGGCGAATTCCTGGCCTGCCTGCACAACCTGCCGCACAACTTCGCCGCTTTGGTGAGCGACGCCGGGCCGCTATCGCGGCAAAGACGGCTGCAAATCTATCACCACGCCTATCGCGCGCGGCTGGTCGAAGTGATGCAGGATGTGTTCGAGCGCACCTGGGCCTACCTCGGCGACGATGCTTTCGAGGCCTGCGCACGCGGCTTCATCGATGCGCATCCCGCTCGCGACCGCACGCTCAACGATTTTGGTGGCGCGTTTCCGGCCTGGCTCGCGGAACGATTTCCGGACGACGGCGAAGTTGCCGAGATTGCCATGATCGACGTGATGATGCGCCGTGCGTTCGATGGCGCCGATGCCGTTCCTTTGCGCATCGGCGAACTGGCCGCACGCCCGCCCGGAGACTGGGCGACGCTCGGCTTTGCCTTTCATCCGACGATGGCGATGGCGCCCGCCGTGTTCAACGCGGCGAGCCTGTGGGACGCCCTCGAGCAAGGGCGGGCGCCACCCGGCGCCGCGCGCCTGCCCGATCCGCTGACGCTACTGGTCTGGCGCCGGGATTTTCGCCCGCACTTTCGTACCATCGATTCGATGGAGGCCGCCGCCATCGACCACCTGTGCGCGGGGAAATCGTTCGCCCGAACCGGCGAAATGCTCGCGGCCGGATATCCGCAATCTGACGTGGCCGCCTGGCTGGGCGGGCGGTTGCGCCAATGGCTGGACGAGGAATTGCTCGTCGGCTGGTGCGACCTGGAAAGCGGTCGAGGCGATTAGCCTGAAGGTGCCGGCCGGGTCCTTCATTTCGGGAATCCCAAGGGAACTTCTAAAATCCCTGTCGTACCGGCGAACAACCACAAGAGTTGCGCCGGGCCGGTACCTAATTTTTCATCAGTAATTGACAACAAAAACAAATTGGGCCCCGGCCTTCGCCGGGGCGACAGAAATTTGAGATTTCGAGAGGTTCCCAGGGGGAATTTCTAAAAACCCTGTCGTACCGGCGTAGGCCGGTACCTAATTTTTCATCAGTAATTGACAACAGAAACAAATTAGGCCAAGCCACTGCATTGGCTTGGCGTTCAGCGGGCGCAGAGCTGGCTCTGCGAATTCCCCACTTCACCCCCGGCCCGGCGCAACTCTTGTGGTTGTTCGCCGGGGCGACAGAAATTTGAGGTTTCGAGAAATTCCCAACTGCAAAACCCCAGCACTGGCGCGGCGTTCCACGACATTTTGGCCTGACGACCGCACCGGTGCTTGAGTTTCATGTCGGCGGCGTGCCGTTCCCCGGTCCCAGCGCGCGCTGCATCTGCACGCTGTCCAGCCAGCGGTCGAATTTGTAACCGATGCCCTTGAACAGCGCGATCTTCTCAAAACCGCATGCGGCGTGCAGATTGATAGACCCCAGATTTTCGCTGTCGCCGATCACCGCCAGCATCTGCCGGTAACCGAGACGCGTGCATTCGTCGATCAGCGTCGTCAGCAGTTTCCTGCCGATGCCGCGCCCTTTCATCTCGTGCAGGACGTAGACCGAATCCTCGACCACGAAGCGGTAACCGATGCGCGCGCGGTAGGGGCTCGCGTAGCTGTAGCCGACCACCCTGCCGTCCTGTTCGGCGATGAAATAGGGAAAGCCCTTGGCGAGCACCTCGCCGCGGCGGCGGGCAAATTCTTCCACGCCGGGCGCATCGTATTCCCACGATGCGGTTTCGGTGGCGACGCTGATGGCGTAGATCGCGGCGCAGGCGGCGACGTCGTCGTCGCGGGAGGGGCGGATGGTGAGGGTCATGGGTGAGCGGCTGAAATTATGTGATTCGCACCTTGCCGAGATTCGTGAGGTTTGTTCTGTGTGACGCGCGTCGCTGGACGTCCCCCCCTTTCCAAAGACGGGCGGGGGGGGGGGATTTTCAGTCGTGGATTAATGGTAACCACCGAGAAATCCCCCTCAGTCCCCCTTTAAGAAAGGGGGAAGTGTCACGCGAAGCGGGTCGTCATGCGCAAATTTTGCGGTTCCTAACCTGCGCAAATTAACGAGCAAAAATCGCGCCGGACGTTTCTCCATCATTCCACCCCTGCACGCCCGCGCACTACGCCCCGGGCCTGCCCGCCGCTTCGCCCAAATCCCAGAAAATTCCCGCCATGATCGCCAGCCCCTCGCGCGCAATGGGTGCGAGCATGTGCTCATTTGGTGCATGTTGCGAACACGCGGCATAGGAATGCGGGATCCAGATCGTCGGCAGGCCCAAGGTGTCGGCGAACACTTCATTGGGCAATGAGCCGCCGAGGTTGGGCAGGATCGCCGGCCGCGCGCCGGTGGTGCGCTCGATGCTGGCGACCGCCCAGCGCACCCATGCCGAGTCCGGGTCGAGGCGGGTGGCGTGCATCGGTTCCTCGCGCGCCGGCGTGACGCTGACCTGCGGGAAGCCTTCGCGCCGCAGGTGGCGTTGCAGGGCGGGCACCACGTCGTGCGGATCAATGCCGACCACGAAACGCAGATGGCCGCGCGCCCAGGCCTTGCCGGCAATGGCATTCACCGGGAAATCCGGATTGCCAACCTTCATCGCCAGGATCGAAAAACTCGACCAGCCGAACACACGCTCGGCCGGCGTCAGCCCGGGTTCACCCCACTCGCGATCGATCACCGGCGATTCATTTCCCGATCCCTCGCCACCGGAGGGCTCGCAGTCTTTCAGCGCCTCGCGCACGGAATCCGGGATGCCGCCGGGTCGCCACTCGGGCACGCGGATGGCGCCGTTGCGGTCGGTGATGCAGGCGATCGCATGCGCGAGGACGATGCCGCGGTCGGCGAGCAGGCCGCCCCAGTTGCCGGAGTGGTGCGCGCCGGGGCGCAGGTCGACCGTCAGATCGAAATTCATCACGCCGCGCGAGCCAAGGAAAAGGGTCGGCCGGTCCGGCTTCAGGCGCGGCCCGTCGGAGGCAATGAACACGTCGGCCTTCAATTCATCCCGGTGCGCGCGGCAGAAAGCGTCGAGCCCGGGCGAGCCGATTTCCTCGCCAGTCTCGATCAGCAGTTTCACATTGAAGCCGAGCGTGCCGCGGGTCTTGAGCACGCTGGCCAGCGCGCCCAGGTTGATGGTGTGCTGGCCCTTGTTGTCGGCGGTGCCGCGCCCGTAGATGCGCTCGCCCTCTTCCTGCATCCGCCAGGGATCGAGTCCCGCGCGCCACTGCGGCTCGAGGCCGCGAATCACGTCGCCATGACCGTAGCTCATCAGGGTGGGTCCGCCCGTGTCCTCGATGCGTGTGGCGATCAGGAACGGGCTCTTGCCGACCGGGCTTTCATGAACGCGGCAGGTGAAGCCGAGCGCCTGCAGCGAGGCGGTGAGCTCACCGGCCAGGTACGCGTGCAGCGCATCCTTGCGCTCGGCATTCTGGCTCTCGGTGGGAATCGCCACACGTCGCGCGAGGTCGGTGTGGAACTGGCGGCTGTCGAAATAGACTTCGGCGGCGTGGATGGCGGCGGCGCGGGTCATGGGAAGGTCAACGCTTCCCGATCGCGACTAATTTGCCTAAACAAAAAACACTGTCGCCCCGGCGCAGGCCGGGGCCCAATTTGACGTCGTTGAAATTGGACCCCGGCCTGCGCCGGGGCGACAGCTCTGGTATCAACCATTGCGCAACCTCTCGAACCCTGCCTCCAGATCGCGGATTAGATCATCCGGGTCTTCCAGGCCGATGTTGTAACGCACCAGCGGTGCCGCCGGCAGGGGATTGATGCTGCGCACGATATGCGCCGTCACGGCCAGGCTTTCGAAGCCGCCCCAAGAGTAGCCGAGGCCGAAGTGTTCGTAGTGATCCAGCATCGCCGCCAGTTGAACATCGCTGCACGGCTGCAGTTCGATGGTGAACAAGCCTGCCGCGCCGCTGAAATCGCGCTTCCACAAGGCATGGCCGGGATCGCCTGCCAACGCCGGATACAGGACGCGTTTCACCTCGGGCCGCGCCTGCAGCCATTTGGCGATAACCAGCGCGCTCTCCTGGTGACGCCGCAGCCGCACCCCCAGTGTGCGCATGCCGCGCAGGGTCAGGAAACAATCGTCGGGCGAGGCGCGCTGGCCAAGGTGCAGGGTGGTGTCTTTCAGGCGTGGCCAGCAGGCTTCGCTGGCCACGACGAGGCCGATCAGCACATCCGAATGCCCGGCATAGTATTTGGTCGCCGGCTGCACCACCAGGTCGGCGCCGTGCTGAAAGCCGTTGAAGAAGAACCCGGTTGCCCAGGCATTGTCGAGGATCACCTTGGCGCCGAACTCATGCGCGACGCCGGCGATGGCGGGGATGTCCTGCACTTCAAAGGTATGCGAACCGGGACTCTCGGTGTACACCACGGCCGTGTTCGGCTGCATCAGCGCGCGGATGCCGGCGCCGATCAGCGGATCGTAGAAGGTGGTGGTGACGCCGAAACGGGTGAGGAATTTTTCCGCGAAGCGCCGGCCCGGGTAGTAGCTGCTGTCCGGCATCAGTACGTGGTCGCCGGTGTTCACGCAGGCGAGCAGCGCGCCCGCGACCGCGCCGAGGCCGCTGGAATAGGTCATCGCCCGATAGCCGCCCTCGAGTTCGGCGACCGCGTTTTCCAGCGCCAGCGCCTGTGGCATGTTGACGATGCCGTAGGTGGGCACTTGTTCATCGCGTTCCCAGCGCCGCTGGATGTCCTGCTGCTGCGCCATCGAATCGAACAGCACGGTGGAGGCGCGGTGCAGCGGCAGGTTGACGGTTTGCGGCGAGTGCCCGATGTGGCGGCCGAGTTGGGTGAGTTTGGTGTCTTTTTTCATCTTGTGTGAGGGGCTGGCTGAATTCCGCTGTGGTCACTTCATTGTGGCCAATTTCACCACGTTGCCTTCCCACTTTGCAAAGGGGGGACCGAGGGGGAGAGCGAAGCGAGGGGGCATTACCCTCGATGAAGCGCGGGGATCATGGCGCAAATACTTTCTCCATCTCCCGCCTGAACCTTACCGCCTCATTCTTCATGTCGATCGCCACATCCTCCCACGTCACCTGCTTGCCCGCCGCGATGCCGCGCAGCAGCTTCACTTTGTGGGCGAGACCGATCGGCAGTCCGCCGAGGCGCTTCGATACCGCCGCCGGCATCAGTTTGCCGTATACCGTGAATCCGCCTTCGCCGTCGAGCACCTCGCCGGCCTTCAGGTCGCGCTTGGCGGTGGCCACGCAATCGCCACGCCAGGCATCGGGCGCGCCGGTCGGTTCGCCGCGCACCGCGCAACTCGCCACGCTGATGCCGAGTTCGAGACCGATCAGGTGGAACGGCTTGTACATAGACGAGTAATTGCCGGTGTCGTCGGTAACGAGGCCGTATTCCTTGAAGCACTTGCGGACGTAATCGCTATCGGCGGCGAAGGTCACGTAGACGCCCCAGCGCAGGTCGCGAAACACCGGGCGGCCGTCGCGCTCGATTGAGGAGATGACTTCGACCTGGCCGCGGTGATGCAGGTGTCCACCGTCTGCCTTCGGCCGCAGCACCCGCGCCAGGTCATCGACGCCGCAGGGCGGGAATTCGAGGCCGCGCGGCGACGGCGTGAGGCCGGTGGCATTGGCGACGGCAGCCATCTCGATGGCGCTCTTGGTGCCATCGAGGAAGGAATTGAACATCTGCGCGTTGAAGTCGCCGCCCGCCACGGTCTCCGCCGAGAAGCCGTAATGTCCCCACACGGTGTCGGGGGTGGAGGCGTGATACGCGGGCAGGTATTTGCTGCCCTTGCCGGCGGCAACCACTTCAAAGCCCGCGGCGCGCGCCCAGTCGACCATTTCGCAAATCAGCGCCGGCTGGTCGCCGTAGGCCAGCGAATAGACGATGCCCGCGTCCGCCGCGCGCCGCGCCAGCAGCGGCCCCGCCAGGGCATCGGCCTCGACGTTGACCATGACGATATGTTTGCCGTGCTCGCAGCACGCCAGCACATGGGCGATACCGGCGGCCGGGTTGCCGGTGGCATCGATGATGACTTCGATATGGCGGTTGCGGATCAACGCCTGTGCATCGTCGGTAAGGTGGGTGGTGCCACTGACAAAGGCCTGCTTGAAACTCTGCGCGGCGAACTGCTCGTCCTTCCAGCCGACGCGGCGCAGCGATTGCGCCGCGCGCGCCGGGTCGAGATCGGCGATGCCGAGCAGGTGGATGCCCGGCGTGCGCGGAATCTGCGACAGGTACATCGAGCCGAATTTGCCGGCGCCGATCAGGCCAACCCGCACCGGATTGCCCGCGGCGACGCGCTGCTGAAGGAGATTGTAGAGGTTCATGTGGTTTAAGGCGCGAAAAAACTAGCCACGGATTGCACGAATAAATGCGGATAAGGCGGAAAACACGCGCAGGCGCCATCTGCCCTTATCCGTGAAATCCGTGGCAAAGGTTTTTGAATTTTCATTCTTCCTCCTCCAGCACCCGCAACAGGCTGCAGGTGTCCATGTTCCCCCAGCCGTGCTGCATCAGTTTGTTGAGTTGCTCATACACCAGGTGCGTGGCCGGCATCGGCAAATCCTGCTGGTCGGCCATGTCGGTGATCAGGCCGAAGTCCTTGTGGTGCAGGCGCGCCTCGATGCCGGCGGCGAAGTCGCGATTGGCTATCTTCGGCCCCATCAGTCCCAGCATCTTGGAGCCGGCGAACCCGGACATCAGCGCCTCGACCACCTTGTGGCCATCGACGCCGTTGTCACGCGCGAACAGCATGGCCTCGGCGATGCCCTGGATGTTGATCACCTGCACGGTCTGGTTGCAGGCCTTGGTCACCTGGCCGCAGCCGACATCACCCATGTGGAAAATACGGGTGCCGAGTTTTTCCAGCAGCGGCCTCGCCCGCGCCAGCACATCCGCGCGGCCGCCGACCATGATCGTCAATGCCGCCGCTTCCGCGGCCCGCGTCCCGCCGGAGACCGGACAATCGAGGTACTCGATGCCCTTGCCCTCGAGTTCGCGGGCGAAGCGGCGCGTCTCGCGCACGTCGATGGTGGAAAAATCGCAGACGATGGCGCCGACTTTGGCACCGTGAATGGCGCCTTGCTCACCCAGCAGCACCTGGCCGACATCGGCGGTCGAGGTGACGTTGGTGAAAATGAAATCGGCCTCACGCACGGCGTCGGCCGGCGATGCGCTGGCGGCGGCGCCGAGTTGCACGAACGGCTGCATCGATTCCGGGCGGCGCGCGTACACCGTGAGCCGATAGCCGGCGCCGATGAGATGCCGGGCCATGGCGCCACCCATGTTGCCGAGACCGATAAAGGCGATTCTTAAGGACATGGACAATCCTTTACTCGAAATTTTAGTTCCGCATCCTGAATTGCGCGATGAAGTTTTATGCGACTCGTCATTCCGGGCACTTCCCCCTTCGACGAAGGGGGATTGAGGGGGATTTGCGGTGGCGTATTGCTACCACGACCGAAAATCCCCTTCAATCCCCCTTGCAGAGGGGAAGTGCCCGGCGAAACCGTCCACATTCATGACGTTCGCGAATTTCAGCAAGTCTTCAGGCGATCGCTTCATTCTACGCCCGGGCATCGGCCGCGTTGGCGCGACGACGCTCACGGGCAGGGGTTATCTGCTAAATTGATTTTCCACCCTTGCTGTGGGACAACCGTCGCCATGACCGCGCCCGTTCATACGCCATTCAGCACCCACGAAGTGACCAACCAGCCGCCGCCGCTGGCGCCCTACGATGCCTACGCGACGGACCTGCCGCTGCAGGCGGCCTTGCTGCGCGAAGGCGCCGGCTGGGCAGTGCCGGCCGTTGCGACTTATGGCCCGATCGCCGGCGGAGAGCTGATGGAACTGGGCTTTGCCGCCAATGAAAACAAGCCGCGCTTCAAGCCGGTCGACCGCTTCGGCAACCGCATCGACGAAGTCGAATTCCATCCCGCCTATCACCGCCTGATGGAGTTGGGCATCGCCCACGGCGTGCCCAATTTCGCCTGGCGGCACGTCGAGACGGCGGGTGCTCATGTGGCCCGCGCCGCGTTGATGTACCTGCACGGCCAGGCCGACCAGGGCACCTGCTGCCCGCTGACGATGACCTACGCCTCGGTGCCGGTGATCCAGCAGACGCCGGAACTGGCCCGGGACTGGCTGCCGCGCATCAACGCCATCGATTACGACGCGCGTTCGCTGCCCGCCTGGAAGAAACGCGGCAACACCATCGGCATGGGCATGACCGAAAAGCAGGGTGGCTCGGACGTGCGCAGCAACACCACGCGCGCCCATGCGCTCAGCGCGGGCGGTGGCGGGGGCGACCGCCTGTTCGAACTGGTCGGCCACAAGTGGTTCATGTCGGCGCCGATGTGCGACGGCTTCCTGGTGCTGGCGCAGACCGAGCGTGGCATTTCCTGTTTCCTGCTGCCGCGTTTCGCGCCCGACAATCGCCGCAACGCGATTCGCATCCAGCGCCTGAAAGACAAGCTGGGCGACTGGAGCAACGCGAGTTCGGAAGTCGAGTTCCAGGGCGCGGTCGGTTGGCTGGTCGGCGAAGAGGGCCGCGGTGTCGCCACCATCCTGGAAATGGTGGCCCTGACGCGACAGGACTGCATGATCGGCTCGGCCGCGGTGATGCGCCAGGCGCTGGTGCAGGCCATCCACCACGCGCGTCATCGCAAGGCATTCGGCAAGTTGCTGATCGAGCATCCGCTGATGCAAAACGTGCTGGCCGAACTGGCCCTCGAATCCGAGGCGGCCATGGCGCTGATGTTCCGCGTCGCGCGCGCGGTCGATGCCTCGCCGCGCAACAATGGCGAAGCGGCGTTCGCGCGCATTGCCACCGCCATCGGCAAGTACTGGGTCTGCAAACGCTGCGCGCCGTTCGTCAACGAAGCGCAGGAATGCCTGGGCGGTGCGGGTTACGTGGAGGAATCGATCCTGCCGCGCCTCTACCGGCAGGCACCGCTCAATTCCATCTGGGAAGGCAGCGGCAACATCCAGTGCCTCGATGTGCTGCGCGCCCTGAAACGCGAGCCGGAGACGCGCGCTGCGCTGTTCGCGGAATTCGCGCGGGTGAAAGGCGTGAACCGGAAGCTCGATCAGCACGTGGCGCGCCTGGCCGGGGCGCTCGACAACAAGGACGACATCGAGCTGCGTTCGCGCGCACTGGTGGAGGCGATGGCGGTGGGATTGCAGGCGGTGCAATTGCTGCGGGGCGACGAAACCCTCGTCGGCGCGCAGTTCTGCGAGGCGCGATTCGGTGAACACGCTTCGCGTAACTTTGGAACGCTTGCCGCATCGGCGCCATTTGGGGCGCTGATTGAGCGAGCGTTGGCGAATCTCTAGCGCGGGTGCGGCTTGACAGCCTTTTTCGGCCTGGAAGGCGCGCTGGCGCTTGAGCTTATCGGTGCGCGGGGCGCACCCTACGCGCAGTTCAATCGAGCGCTGTCCGTGGCGAAGGCCTGTGCTTCTTGCGAAGGCGACATCACGTTCGCCGCATACCGCACGGTCTCACCCACCACCATGATGGCCGGGCTGCCGAGGGCGGATGCGCGGATGTCGCGCACCAGTTCCTGGAGCGTGGTGACAATCGATCGCTGGTCGCGGCGCGTCGCGTTCTGGATGACCGCGATCGGCATCGACGGGCTCATCCCCGCCTCGAGCAGGTCGCGCTGGATGGATTCGCAGCGCGACACGCCCATGTAAATCACCAGCGGCAGGCCGGTGGCGGCGAGGGCCGGCCAGTTGGGCGCGGTGCCTGCCTCTTCGCCCGCGTGGCCGGTGATGAAGATCGCACCGTGGCAGACATCGCGATGCGTGAGCGGAATGCCGAGCGCGGTCGGCGCCGCGAGACCGGCGGTAATGCCGTTGACGATGTCCACTTCGATGCCCGCGGCACGCAGCGATTCGCACTCTTCCCCGCCGCGCCCGAACACGAACGGGTCGCCGCCTTTCAATCGCACCAGCGCGTGGCCCTGCTTCGCTTCGGCGATCATCAGGCGTTCGATGAATTCCTGCGGGGTCGATTTGCAGCCGCCGCGCTTGCCGACGTAGATGACGCGGGCGCGCGGATTGGCGTAGGCAAGCACGTCATCGCTCACCAGGTCATCGACCAGCAGCACATCGGCCGCGCGCAGCGCCTTCACGGCTTTCAACGTCAGCAGTTCGGCGTCGCCCGGGCCCGCGCCGACGAGCGTGACCCGGCCGGTACGCGCCGCCGGCCTCATGCCGCCACCTGCCGTTCGACCGGCGGCACTTGCGCGACCAGCCGCCGCAGGTCCGGCATGCACGAGCCGCAATTGCTGCCGCACTTCAACTGCTCCTGCAGCGCCGTGAAGCGCGCGCGGGGCTCACCGGAAATATCTTCGAGTGCCGCCGTGATGCTGTCTTCGCTGACGTTGAAGCACTGGCACACGACTTTTCCGGACAGCACGAAGCCGGTCGGCGCGTGCGTGGCGGGCGACAGCAACAGGCGGCGAATCTCGGCCACCGGCCTTTCCGCCACCAGCCATTCGCGCAGCCATTCACCGGACTCGATGGCGCCCGGCTCGCCGCTCAGGCGCACCGCGCGCAGCATGTCGGCATCGATCCGCATGCGCCGCGAACTGGCGCGCCTTGCATCTTCGTAGTGCAGCGCCATGTCGTCGTCGAGGCCGAGCAGGCGATCCAGCGCCGCGAGCCACGCCGCCGCCGGCGCGCCGTGGTGGGCCGCGCGCACCAGCACGCCGGGACGCTCGCGGCCGAATAGCGTGGCGCTGAAGAATGCCACCTCGTCCTGCAGCGCCTGCAGATTGTCCCGCAACATGTTCTCATCGCCCTCACGCGCGCTGAACGCCGTCAGATGCCACGACAAGTCCGCCGCCGTGATCTTCACCGCCGCGTGCTTCAGTTCGGGTTGCCGTGAGTAAGGATCGAACGCCGGGACCGTCAGCGTATTGACGCCGGCACTGTCACGTCCGCCAAGGAAGCGCTTGCCCCAGTGCATCGGCAGGTACACCTGGCCGGAACGCAGGCTGTCGGTGGCCTCAACGAGGCCGTAGATGGCGCCGCGCCGCGATTCGATCTTCACCAGTTCGCCGTCTTTCAGCCCGCGCCGCGAAAGATCGTTCGGGTTGACCGCGAGCCGTGGTTCCGGCGCGTGACCGAACAGGCGCGCGACGTTGCCGGTGCGGCTCATGCCGTGCCACTGATCGCGCAGTCGTCCGGTGGTGAGCGCCAGCGGATAGCGCGTGTCGACCTTTTCCGCGCAAGCCTTGTAGCGGTCGGCGAAGAATTGCGCACGGCCGGAGGCGGTCGGGAACACGCCGTCCGTGTACAAACGGACCTTGCCGGCGGCGGCGCCGGCGGGCAGCGGCCATTGCTGCGGCCCCTGCGCGTCCAGCATGGCGTAGCTCATGCCGGTGATGTCGAGGTCGCGGCCGCGGGTGGTGTCGCGGTGTTCATTCCAGACGGCTTCGGGCGTGGCAAAGGCAAACAGCGTCGGTAAGCCGGGACGCAGGCGCTGTTCGAGACGGCGCGCGAAATCGACGACGATCTCCCAGTCGTGCCGGGCTTCCCGAGGCGGGGCCAGGGACGCACGCACACGCGAGATGCGCCGCTCCGAATTGGTGACCGTGCCGTCCTTTTCCCCCCAACTGGTCGCCGGCAGCAGCACATCGGCGAACGCGGCGGTCTCGGTGTTGCGATAGGCATCCTGCAATACCACCAGTTCAGCGGTCGTGAGCGCGGCCTGCACCTGCGTCAGGTCGGGCAGCGATTGCGCGGGATTGGTGCAGGCGATCCACAGCAACTTGATCTCTCCCCGCTTCGCCGCATCGAACATCTCCACCGCGGTGTGGCCGCGCGTGTCCGGGATTCGATCCACGCCCCACAACGCCATCATCTCCTCGCGGTGCGCCGGATTGGCGATATCGCGATGCGCCGCCAGCGAGGTCGCCAGTCCGCCGACTTCGCGCCCGCCCATGGCGTTCGGTTGCCCGGTGAGGCTGAACGGCCCGGCGCCGGGCTTGCCGATCTGGCCGGTGGCCAGGTGCAGGTTGATGAGCGAGGCATTCTTGGCGGTGCCGCTGGTCGATTGATTGAGGCCCTGGCAATACAGCGACAGCGTGGCGCCGGATTGCGCGAACCAGCGCGCGGCGGTGACGATGTCCTCTGATTTCACCCCGCAGATTTCGGCGCCGACAGCAGGACTCATTTCACGCACCAGTGCCCGCAACGCGTCGAAGTTATCCGTGTGCGCCGCGATGTAGTCACGATTGATCCATTCCTCCCACAGCATCACGTGCAGCATGGCGTGGAACAACGCCACGTCGGTGCCGGGCAGGATCGCCAAATGCAGGTCGGCAAAGGCCGCGGTCTCGGTGCGGCGCGGATCGACGACGATGATCTTCAGGCCGGGATTGCTTTCACGCGCGGCCTCGATGCGGCGGAACAGGATCGGGTGCGCGAAGGCGGTGTTGGAGCCGGCGATGAACAGGCAGTCGGCGTGGTCGAGGTCTTCATAGCTGCACGGCGGCGCGTCCGCGCCCAGCGTCTGCTGATAGCCGGTCACGGCCGAGGACATGCACAGCCGCGAGTTGGTGTCGATGTTGTTGGTGCCGATCAGGCCCTTGGCGAGTTTGTTGA
>JBDTSU010000047.1:0-15514 GCA_039930965.1 Betaproteobacteria bacterium | reverse complement strand
AGTACAAAGGCAAGGAACGGCTGCTCGACTCAAACAAGAAAGCACTGAATCTGGGGCGCGATTATGCGGCTGCGCATTTCCAGCCCGTCGGCCTGAAAGTGGAACGCCGCGATTGCGTCGGCGACCGTATCTTTATCGAGGGCAACAGCGCCGCCGCGCTCGGCTGCGTTTACGGCGGCGCATCGGTCTGCGCATGGTATCCGATCACGCCGTCATCCTCGCTGGCGGAAGCGTTTGCCAAGTGGTGCCAGAAATTCCGCGTCGACGCGGAGACCGGCAAGAACAAATTCGCGATCGTCCAGGCCGAGGATGAATTGGCGTCGATCGGCATGGTGGTGGGCGCGGGGTGGAACGGCGCGCGGGCGTTTACCGCGACCTCGGGGCCTGGGGTTTCGCTGATGCAGGAATTTATCGGGCTCGCTTACTTCGCCGAAATTCCCCTGACCATCATCAACGTGCAGCGCGGTGGGCCCTCGACCGGCATGCCGACGCGTACCCAGCAATCGGATGTGCTTTCGTGTGCGTATGCGTCGCATGGCGACACCAAGCACGTCCTGCTGTTTCCCGAGGACCCGCACGAATGCTTCGAAATGTCCGCGACGGCACTCGACCTCGCCGACCGGTTGCAGACGCCGATCTTCGTCATGACCGATCTGGACATCGGAATGAACCAGCGGCTGTGCAAGCCATTCGTGTGGGATGACAGCCGTGCCTACGACCGCGGCAAGGTCATGACCCACGACGATCTTGAAGCAGGCAAGGTGTTCGGCCGCTATCTTGACGTTGACGGCGACGGGATCCCGTTTCGAACCTATCCCGGCACCCACGCCACCAAGGGCGCGTATTTCACGCGCGGCACCAGCCGCGACCGTTTCGCGCGTTACAGTGAGGCCGGCGTCGATTACGTCGACAACATGTCGCGCCTGCTGCAAAAATTCGAGACCGCCAAGCAGCTTGTGCCACAACCGGTGGTCAGCGAGGCGTCGCATAAATCAAGGCTGGGCGTGATCTTCTACGGTTCCACCAGTCCCGCCATGGCCGAGGCGATGGAGTCCCTCGAGGCCGCCGGCGTTTACGTCGATACGCTGCGCATCCGCGCCTTTCCGTTCAGCCAGGCGGTAAGCGATTTCATCGGCGCGCACGACCGTGTGTTTGTCGTCGAGCAAAACCGCGACGCGCAACTGCGGACGCTGCTGGTGGCCGAGCTCAACATGGATCCGGCCAAACTGTTGCCGGTGCTGCACTACGACGGCACGCCGATCACGGCGCGTTTCATCGTTAACGAAGTTTCCCGCACTGCCGGAAGTCTCAATGTCACGCCCCTGAGAAAGACCGGGCAAGGAGGAGCCGCAGAATGACCTACATTGCCAAGCCGCGGCTGCATCATCCGACGCTCGCCATCAATAATGTCGGTTACACCCGGCGTGATTACGAGGGCGCGGTGTCGACCCTCTGCGCAGGTTGCGGCCATGATTCTATTTCGGCCGCCATCATCCAGGCATGCTGGGAACTCGATATCGAGCCGCACCGCGTTGCCAAGCTTTCGGGCATCGGCTGCTCTTCGAAAACGCCGACTTATTTTCTCGGCCATTCCCACGGATTCAATACGGTGCATGGCCGCATGCCGTCCGTGCTGACCGGCGCCAATCTCGCCAACAACGAGCTGATTTACCTGGGCGTCTCCGGAGACGGCGATTCCGCCTCGATCGGCCTGGGCCAGTTCGCCCATGTCATGCGGCGCGGCGTGAACATGACCTATATCGTCGAGAACAACGGCGTATATGGATTGACCAAAGGCCAGTTCTCCGCGACCGCCGACCAGGGGTCGAAGTCCAAGCGCGGGGTGATCAATCGCGATTCGCCGATCGATCTCGCCTTGCTTGCGCTGCAACTGGGCGCCACCTTTGTCGGCCGCAGTTTCAGCGGCGACAAACATCAACTGGTGCCGCTGATCAAGGCGGCCATCGAACACCAGGGTGCCGCCTTCATCGATGTCATCAGCCCTTGTGTCGCCTTTAACAATCACGCCGGCAGCACCAAGAGCTACGACTACATCCGCGACCACAATGAGGCCGTCAATCGCCTCGATTTCATCCCGAAACGCACCGAAATCACCGTCGACTATCCTGCCGGCGAGGTGACCGCGGTACGCCAGCACGATGGCAGCACGCTGTTATTGCGCAAACTGGACCAGGGCTATGACGCGACCGACCGCATCGCCGCGATGAATTACACGCAGGAGCGTCAGGCGCAAGGCGAAGTGGTGACGGGGCTGTTGTATGTCGATGCCGAGCCAGAAGACCTGCATGTGCATCTGAACACGCGGCCGGGTGCCTTCAACCGCATGGGTGAAGCCGAACTGTGCCCGGGGAGTGCGGCGCTCGACAAGCTCAACGCGTCGCTGCGATAGCCGACGTTGGGCTGTCTGGGCACGGGCGGAATAGCAAGAGTTCGTTGCCGCCCTTGCCCTCGAAATCGGGCGCCGGAATTGTTGTCGCGTGCCGGCGGAATTGATGCGCACCCGATACCCGATACGCCCGGATTATCGCGTCAATGCCGGTTCACACCAACAAGAGAGGCAGCGCTACAGGCACCGCAAGGGCACCGCGTCGCGCGTGACGTTGGTGGCGTTGGTGCCGCCGGTTTGCAGGCTTGAGGCAACGGTTTTGTAGCCGCAGATCCACTCGCTGATCGGGTTATTGCCGCTCACGACCGGCCGCCAACTGACGATCTTGCCGGCGAGTTTGCCGTTCGCGGTGGGGCGGAATTTCACGTTGACCGCGCCGTTCACAATGGTGATTGATTCAACGAACACGCCGGCATAACTCTCCGGCGGATTCGCGCCGGCGGCTTCATTGCTGGCCGGCAGTGCCGGCTCGCCAACTGCCAGCTTGCTGTTGTAATAGCTGGTCACCTTGGCGTTCACACTGCTGATCAGCGCCATGCTTTCTTCAATTTGCTCGCGAGGTATCTTCGACAGGAAAAGCGGCAAGATCATCGCGGCCAGCAACGCGATGATAGCCATGACGACGACCAGCTCCAGCAGGCTGAAGCCGGCATGCGGACCAGTCGTCGCGGGCGGTGGATTTTTCATTCTTGCCCCCGCGGAAAAATGAAACTCCAGCACCGGTGCGATTCTCGGACCAAAAATGGCTGAAAAGCCGCGCCAACGCTGGAGTTTGATTTGGTCATGTTGCTTTCGGAAAGTCCGGCTGCTTTGACGGTTGTGCGTCGTGGAAGGCCGAGAGTTTCATCGCGTGATGATAAATGCCGACGATTTTCGGGAAGGCATCCAGCGCACACTTGAACCGGTTGGCATTGGCCACCTGCGGCACCAGGCAGATATCGGCGAGGGTTGGCGTCTCGCCCAGGCAAAACGTGCTCTCGACATCGCGGCTGGCCAATACCGTTTCGAGCGCCGTGAAACCCTCGAGAATCCAGTGGCAGTACCAGCGGTTCTTCTGCTCGTCGCCGACCTTCAGTTCATCGGAAAGATAGCTCAAGACGCGCGTGTTGTTCAGCGGATGAATATCGCAGGCGATCATTTGCGCCACCGACCGCACCCACGCGCGCTCGCGGGCATCGGCCGGCAGCAGCGCGGGCTCGGGACAGGTCTCGTCAAGGTATTCGATGATGGCCAGCGATTGGCCGAGCCTGAAATTACCGTCGACCAGGTACGGCACCAGTCCCTGCGGATTGACCGACCTGTACGCCGGCAGGCGTTGCTCGCCATTGGCCAAATGGACATATCGGCGTTCGGGGTTCAGTCCCTTGAGATTGAGCGCGATGCGCAGGCGAAACGCGGCGGAAGAACGGAAGTATTCGTAGAGGATCATGGGCCGAAGTTTATAATTCGAGGATGAACGATTATAGTCCGCGCGATCAGACGGAATTCGCTGGCAGGATCTCCCGTGACTCACTGGCCCGTTGGCTCGCGCATAGCCACAAGGTCGATGCGAGCGGCGATGGCGGATTCAGCGACGACGGCGAATCGGCCGTGCGATTGCACGCCGGAAAGACCCTCAAGCCGGCGGCGGTACTGATCCTCGTCATTAACCACGCCCATGCGCCGACGGTGCTCTTCACCCAGCGCACGGCGCACCTCACTGATCACGCCGGGCAAATCAGCTTTCCTGGCGGACGGGTGGAAGAAAATGATCGCGATCCCCTGCACACGGCGCTGCGTGAGGCCGAGGAAGAAACCGGTGTCGACGCGACGCGAATCGAAATCATCGGCACCATTCCGCAATACACCACCGGCACCGGCTATCTTATTACGCCCGTGGTGGGTTGGCTGGAGCCGCCTGTTGCCTACCGCCCGGACCCGACCGAAGTGGAAGAGTGTTTCGAGGTGCCGTTTGAATTTCTCGTCAACATCGATAACCATCATCTGGAAACGGCCATGTACAAGGGCCGCATGCGCAGCTACTACGCACTACCTTATGGTCACCGCTACATCTGGGGCGCCACCGCCGGAATGCTGGTCACGCTGACGCGTGTGCTCGGCGCCGCGCAGGGCATGCCGGTCGGCCAGCCCGTGCGCCGCGCGCCCGATTCCGGCTGACATCTTTTCTTTAACCGACCACAACAGAGGAAACATCATGAACACCACCCCCAGCGGATTGCAGTACGAAGACACCGTCACCGGCAGCGGTGCGGAGGCGGCCAAGGGCAATCTGGTCGCGGTTCACTATACCGGCTGGCTGTACACCAACGGCGCGGCGGGCGCCAAGTTCGATTCGAGCAAGGATCGCGGACAGCCATTCAAGTTTCCACTGGGCGGCGGGCAAGTCATTCGCGGTTGGGATGAAGGCGTCGCCGGGATGAAAGTCGGTGGTACGCGCCGCCTGGTGATCCCGCCGGAACTCGGCTATGGTGCACGCGGCGCGGGCGGCGTGATTCCGCCGAACGCGACCTTGTTGTTCGAGGTGGAGTTGCTAGGCGTTTAGTTTCCGCCAGGGCGTGGCTCGCTAACGGTGCGCACATGTGAACGGTTCTACAGCTTGTGCGCGCCGACCAGCAACCGCTTGTACTGATCGTACTTTTCCTCGATAGCGCCGTCGCCGGTCGGTGAGCGCTTAACCGTAATCCACACTTCGGCCGGGAAACTGCCGGCGAGATCCATCGTGTAGCGGATCTCCTCCTCGGCCAGTTCGCGCGCGGTTTCGTAATCCGGCGCCTTCCAGTCGAACAGCAGGTGCTGGGTCATCTGGTCCTTGAAAATCTCGATGTCCGATCCGGCAACATCGACGATTTCGGCGAGCGTGCAGCGTGCGCGGCGGGTCAGCGACAGAAACGATGCGTCGCAGCGGCAGGGCGGATCGCAGCGATAGCCCCGCAGCAGGTCGCAAACCGCGAATCCGCCCGACGTGACCCACTCATCTTCGTCGCATGCGCCACCCTGGCGATAGAGTTCCGCGTCGGAGTCGTCGAGTCGCACGGCCTTGAGAAACTTCGGCATGCTAGGAAAATCGCACTTTCAATCGTTCCATGGTTTCGATCAGCTTCGCCCGGATCCCGGGTTCAAACGCCGAGTGGCCGGCATCGTTGATGATGTGATAGTCAGCCTCGGGAAACGCGCGCACCAGATCGTCGGCGGAAACGATCGGACATACGACATCATATCGACCCTGCACGATGGTGGTCGGAATATGCCGCACTCGGCCAATATGGTCCATCAGAAAGTTTTCCGGCAGGAAGATGTCGTGCATGAAGTAGTGCGCCTCGATGCGCGCAAGTCCCAGCGCCACGCGGTCGGAGCCGAAATTGGCGATCACCGCGTCGTTCGGCAGGAGCGTCGAGCAGGAGCCCTCGTAAATACTCCATATGCGGGCCGCCGGCATGTGAATGGCGGGATCCGGATTTGCCAGTTGGGTGTAGTAGCTCTTGAGGATGTCGGCATGCCGATGCTCGGGCAGGTGACCGGCGAATCGCCGCCACGCCTCCGGAAAGATATGCTTGAGTCCATACAGGAACCACTCGATTTCCGAGCGCCGGCAAAGAAAAATACCGCGCAAGATCATGGCCATGGTGCGTTCGGGGTGGTTCTCGGCATAGGCCAGCGCCAGCGTGGAGCCCCACGAGCCGCCGAATACCATCCAGCGCTCGATGCCCAGGTGTTTCCTGAGCGTTTCCATGTCCCCCACCAGGTGCGGGGTGGTGTTATCGCGCAATTCCCCCAACGGCAGTGAACGGCCGGCCCCACGCTGATCGAAAATCACGATGCGGTAGAACGCAGGATCAAAGAACTGCCGGTGCGCCGCCGACGCACCGGCACCGGGCCCGCCATGCAGGAACACGACCGGCAATCCCTCAGGATTGCCGGATTGCTCGTAATACATGGTGTGCGTGGAATCCAGCGCCAGCATTGCCGTCTGGAAGGGTTCGAGCGGCGGATAGAAATCTGTCCGGATTGCTGCAGGGGAGTCAGCGTGCATGAAATTTTCGCCGTGAAGGAAGCCGCAAGGTTATCAGAAAGCCCCTTTTTCGGGACAGGCCTGGACGTGAAAAAGTTGATTCATGTCAAGCATGCCATTTTGTTGCGGCGCACTATAATGGTGTATCGTCTTTGTCATAATCACGACAAAAAATGTCCGGATTCAGGGCATTAAACGGGGTATCGGGGCACGTCAGGAGAATCGGAATGTTGTACCAAGTTCATGAATTGCAACGTGCGGTATTGGAACCATGGCGTTGGTGGGCGCAGGCCAGTTCGGACAGCCTGACGAGTCCCTACTCGCCGCTGTCATTGGCACCGAATGCACACAAGTTCATCGCCGGGTTTGATCTCATGCTGCGATTGACCAAACGCTACGGTCGACCTGATTTCGGTATCAAGCATGTCGATGTCGGCGGGCATCAGGCGGACATTCATGAAGAGGTGCTGCTGGACAAACCGTTCTGCCAGCTGCTGCATTTCAGGAAAAGCCGCGCTGTCCGGAATGAGCCGAAGGTGCTGATCTTTGCGCCGCTATCCGGTCATTTTTCCACGCTGTTGCGCGATACCGTGCGCACCATGCTTTCGCATCACGATGTCACCATCACCGACTGGAAGGATGCGCGCGAGGTGCCTTTTGGCGAAGGCGCCTTCCATTTCGACGATTATGTCGCCTACGTGCGGGCGTTCGTCGCCTACATGCAGAAGCAGACGGGCGGCAATGTGCATGTCATTTCGGTCTGCCAGCCGACGGTGCCGGTATTGGCCGGCATTTCGCTGATTGCGGCGCATGGCGACCTGCTCCCGCTCAGCATGACCATGATGGGTGGCCCGATCGACACCCGCAAGAACCCGACCTCGGTGAATGATTTCGCCGTGCGCAAGCCACTATGGTGGTTCGAACAGAATGTGATCCAGCGCGTACCGGTCAAATATCCCGGCGCCATGCGCCGTGTCTATCCCGGATTCATGCAACTGACCGGCTTCATTGCCATGAATCCGGAGCGGCATCTGGAATCCCACCACGACTACTACAATCACCTGGTGGAAGGCGACGGCGAAAGCGCCGACGCGCACCGGCGCTTTTACGACGAATACAATGCGGTGATGGATCTCCCCGCCGAATACTATCTGGACACGATAGTCCGGGTATTCCACGAGCAAAGCCTCGCCCGCGGACTGCTGGATGTCGCCGGCGAGCGGGTGACGCCGGAGGCGATCAAGAAGACGGCACTGTTTACGATTGAGGGCGAACTGGACGATATTTCCGGCAGCGGCCAGACCGAAGCGGCGCATACGCTGTGCACCGGTATTGCCGCCGCCAGGCGCCAGCACTACACCGCGCCGGGCGTCGGGCACTATGGCATCTTCAGCGGGCGCAAGTATCGCGAGATGATTTATCCGAAGGTCCGCGAGTTCATCGCCAAATATAACTAGGCAACCGGGCAAATGACCAATCCGCCTCCCGGCGCACCGGATTATTTCGCGCTGTTCCAGTCGATGTTCACCCCGGGTGGCGCATCGCCGGCTGCGCCATCGCCGCACATGCCGTCGATGTTCGCGATGCTTGATCCCAAGGAACTCGAACGCAAGATCGGCGAACTTGAAACCGTGCTGGCCTGGCTGAAGGCCACCACCGGCATGATTGAAATGTCGTTGCAAACGATGAAGTACCAACAGTCACTGCTAAATAGTCTCGCCGAGCAAAAGTCCCCGCAAGCCTCTGCCGCGCAGCCGCCGAACATGGAGGAACTCGCCAAGATGGCCGGCGCGATGAATCCTGCACTGTGGGCCTTCAACATGATGCAACCGGGCGAGGCACCGAAGGCCGCAAAGCAGACGCCGAAAGTCGCGCCGCGCGCGGCCACCAAGAAAGCGCGTCGCTAGTGTAGTGCTTCACTCTTGATGCGACTAATAAAAACGATGTATTTTTCGTCGAATCAAGGCGCAAAGCACAGCAATAGCCTGCTATTGCGAGCATTTGCAACGCCGAGTCGACGGAAAAGACGCGTTTTTAAGTCGCATTTAGGGTGAAGCACTACACTAGCCTGCCTGTTCCACGCCAGCCTTGTGTGCGGCGCGATTTCCCGCTGCCGGGCGGCGACAGAAGAACATAGCCATGAAGCTCTTCTACGCCGACGAATTCGTCCTTCCCCTGCCTCCCGGCCATCGGTTCCCAATGGAGAAATACCGCCTGCTTCGCGAAACACTGGCCGCCACAGGCGATTTTGCCCGTGACGATTTTCAGGTTCCGTCGGCGGCGACATTCGCCGAACTGACGCGCGCGCACGCGCCCGACTATGTGCAGCGGGTGGAAAATGGCGCGCTCACGCCGGCCGACATTCGCGGCATTGGTTTTCCATGGTCGCGCGAAATGGTGGAGCGATGCAAACGCTCGTCGGGCGCCACCATCGAGGCATGCCGCGCGGCATTGCAGCGCGGCGCGGCGGCAAATCTGGCCGGGGGCACGCATCACGCCTTCCATGATCGCGGCGAGGGCTTCTGTGTGTTCAACGACGCGGTGATCGCCGCCCGGGCCATGCAGGCCGAAAGCCATGTTCAGCATGTCCTGGTGGTTGATTGCGATGTGCATCAGGGGAACGGCACGGCGTCGCTGGCGTCCGGCGACGATTCACTGTTCACGTTTTCCATCCATGGTGAAAAGAACTATCCGTTTCGCCGGGAAGTGCCCAGCGATCTGGATATCGATTTGCCGGATGGAACCGCGGATGCGGACTACCTGGCCGCGCTGGCCACCGGGCTCGCGGAGTCGTTCGCGCGATCGCAACCTCAATTGGTGATCTATCTTGCCGGCGCGGACCCGTATGAGGATGATCGCCTGGGCCGGCTGAAATTGACCCGGCGGGGGCTGTGGGAGCGCGACAAGCAGGTGTTTGCGGCGTGCCTGCAACACAAGGTGCCGGTCGCCATCACCATGGCCGGCGGATACGCGCGCAACATCGCCGATACGGTTGGCATTCACGCCAATACGATTCGCCTTGCGCGCGGCATGTTCCTGGCGGACTCGGGCGTCGACGCTGCCGGCAACTGAGCAAACTCAAGCACCGGCGCGCCTTACAGGCCGATATCGCGCCGGAAGCCGCGCCAGTGCTTGACTTTCACGAACAGTTGCTGATTTCGACCAATCCAAAGTGCTCTTCCCCGCAGCCGCGTGTGGCAGAAATTCATTTCACCGGCCGCCGCAATGTCCCGAGATGCGCGGGAAAGACGCCCGTCTTGCGGTCGGCAAAATAATGTCTGAGTGCCGTGTCCATGGTCCGGAACGCGAGTTGGTCCCAGGGAATCTCGGCCTCATCGAACAATCGCACGTCGAGGCTTTCCACGCCGGGACTGAAATCGAGATCGTCGAGCCGGGCGCGAAACAACACGTACACCTGGCTGATTTCCGGCAGCGACAGCGTGACGTACATCTGCTCGATGCTGACGCGTGCCCGGGCCTCCTCCAGTGTCTCCCGGGCAGCGCCTTCCTCAAGCGTCTCGCCTTCTTCCATGAATCCTGCCGGCAGCGTCCACAATCCATAGCGGGGCTCAATGGCGCGTTTGCACATCAGAATGCGATCGCCCCAAACCGGAATGGTGCCGACGACCAGTTTGGGATTGAGGTAATGGATATGGCCACAATCAGGACACACGTGTCGCTCGCGGTCATCGTCGTGCGGGACGCGCAGTTCGACTTTCGCGGAGCCGCATTGCTGGCAAAACCGGGGTGCAGGATTGGTGAACATGAATGGCGTCTTCGCGGGTGAACAACAATGGCCGGTCAAGCGTTGGCTTCTTGGCCATGCTACTATAGCAATGTTTTGTAACCATGTGATTTCAAGGGATTTTTTGTGATTTTTTTCAAGCGGTTAGCTGGTGCGGCCATCGCCGTGATAGGGCTTTTATCTGCGGTTGCCGGGCGCGCCGAAGTGGCGGTGGTACTGAATTCCGGCGAGGGCACCATCAGCCTGATCGACAAGGCCACGATGACGGAAACCAGGCGTTTCCCGATCGGCAAGGAACCCCACCATCTGATGGCAACGCCCGATGACAAATTGCTCATCGTTGCCAACGCCGCGTCCAACGAACTGGTTTTTCTCGATCCGTTGTCAGGTGAAATCCGCAAGCGCATCGAGAGAATTTCCGATCCTTACCAGATCGGCTTCAGCCCCGACCGGAAATGGTTTGTGTCGGTGAGCAATCGCCTGGATCGCATCGATATCTACAAGGGAGAGGACTTTTCGCTGGTGAAGCGCATCGCCACCGGCAAGACACCCAGTCATATCGCCTTTGACGCCGGCAGCACTACCGCGCTGGTGACCATGCAGGATTCCGACGAACTGGTGGGGATCGACCTTGCCACGCAGGCGATTATGTGGCGCATGAAGACCGGCAAGATGCCCGCGGGCGTCTGGATCACGGCCGACGACAAGTACGCCCTCCTTGGCATGACCGGGGAGGATTATGTTGAAGTAATCGACTGGCGCACGCAAAAATTGGTAAAGCGGATTACCACCGGGAAGGGTGCGCACAATTTTCTGGCACTCGGCGACGGCAAGCGGATCTTCGTCAGCAACCGGGTGTCGAACACGCTGACGGTGATTGACCAGGCGACGCTGTCGGTCGTCGATACCATCCCGGTGCCCGGTGGTCCGGATTGCATGGAACTTACCCGCGACGGCAAGCAGCTGTGGGTGACCTCGCGCTGGATCCAGAAGGTCACGGTAGTCGACATGGATTCCAAGAAAGTCATCAAGCAGATTCCGGTCGGGAAGAGCCCGCATGGAATTTATTTCCTTTCGCATGCGGCCCGGCGGTAATTCGCCATGGCTGCGGGCCGGTGCCGCTGCGACAGCCTTGCTGTTTGCCGCCGGTACTGCTGCATCCGCCTGCAAGGGCAGCGTCTACCTCACCCTCGACACCGGCCACATGGCGCCTGCCGAGGAGATGGCGGCGATCCTCCGGAAGCACGACGTCAAGGCGACGTTTTTTCTTGCCAATGAGCGGACCCGGCGCGGCGATAGCGCGCTTGATCCGGCGTGGGCAGGTTTCTGGAAGGCGCGTGCCGCCGAAGGTCATGCCTTTGGCTCGCATACCTGGCGTCATTGGTATTTCCGCCAGGATGCGGGCGACAAAGTGACGTATATGCCCTGGGGCGCAAAATCCGGCGAGTCACTGGATCAGGCGGGCGTCTGCGCCGAAATCCGCAAGAGCGAGGACGCGTTCAGGGCCATGACCGGCCGCGGCTTCGACGGCATCTGGCGGGCACCGGGGGGCAAACTCACGCCGAACGCAGCGCGATTCGCCGAGGCCTGCGGCTTCAAGCACGTGGCGTGGAGCGCGGCCGGACTGTCGGGCGACGAACTCTCCAGCGAAAAATATCCCGCCGGGCAACTGATCAGGGCGCAGCTTAAGAATATCGTCGACGGCGACATCCTGCTCTGGCACCTGGGCATCTGGTCTCGCAAGGAGCCGTTATATCCGCACCTCGATGAACTCATCAGCGGTTTGAAGGCCAAAGGGCTGTGTTTTGCGCGCATCACGGATCATCCTCACTGGAAGAAATAAGCCCTTCACGAAAGAAGACTGATCGATGCTCGACGCGATTGAAAATCTGTTTGCCGAGCTCCACGGGCGCGTGTTCGAGACCGGCGTGCTGCCGCTGCTGCATGCCGTGGGATTCGGCGGCTACGCGGAACTGGCATTCGACGCCACCGAGTTCTTTCTCGTCGGCGCCATTGAGATTTCCCTGCTCGCGATGGTACTGGGCTTACTGGAAAAATGGCGGCCGCTGGAAGCGCAGCAGGACGGCGAGAAGCGCGTCGATGTGATCTACACCATGCTGCAGCGCCTCGGCTTTGTGCCGCTGATGATGTTCGCGTTGTTGCGGCCGCTGGTGGACGGCATCGATGGCTGGCTGCGCATGCACGACATCATTCCCTGGAAGCTGGAGGATGCCGTGCCGGTGCTGAATGACTCGCACTTGTTGTCGCTTGTGGTTTACCTGGTCATCCTCGATTTTGTCGCCTACTGGCTGCACCGCTGGCAGCATCGCGTCAGCTACTGGTGGGCGCTGCACAGCTTGCATCATTCGCAGCGCA
Source organism: Betaproteobacteria bacterium (assembly GCA_039930965.1). GTDB lineage: Bacteria > Pseudomonadota > Gammaproteobacteria > Burkholderiales > Usitatibacteraceae > UKL13-2. Next base: position 2,977 of record JBDTSU010000047.1, on the reverse strand, counting down.
GCATGAGTTTCTGGACCGACGACCGCAACCATCTGCTCGACGACGTGCTGATCGACGGTGCGTTCGCGCTGGTGGCATTGCTGATTGGCGTGCCGCCCGCGGCCTTTGTCACCATAATCGTTGCCACCCGCGTGGTCGAGAGCCTGGCCCACGCGAATCTCCGGTTCAGCTTTGGCCGTGTGGGCGATCGCGTACTGGTGAGTCCGCTTTTCCATCGGGTGCACCATGCCATCGGTACCGGGCACGAGGGGCCGGCCCGCGGTTGCAACTTCGCCGTCCTGTTCCCGGCATGGGACGTGCTTTTCCAGACGGCGAATTTCGACAACCATTATCCGCGCACCGGCATTCGTGACCAGCTACAGGGCGTGGATTACGGGCGGGGATTCTGGGCGCAACAATGGCTGGGATTGAGAAGGCTCGGGAGTTGCGTCAACGGCAGTCCATGAGGAGTGACATGCGCAGCAGCAATCGATTGTTGTCCGGCCTCGGTGTGATCCTGCTTGCCGCGGTCCTGCTGCCGCTGGACGCGATGGAAATGTCCAGCCGCGCCGTCCTGGGGACAGCGTCGGCGCCGGCGACGCTGCGCTCGAGCGAAGCGCCAGTCATGGAAGTACGGATTGCGCCGACCCGCAAGCAGCTTGTCGACGCCGCGCAGGGCATCCCTTCTCGCGACGGCGATGCCGGGATGCCGGCCGGCACCCTCCCGCCACCGGGCCCCTCGACACCGCGCCGCGTCGGTACGGTCTTCCCGTCGAATGCGGACGGGCAGATCGTCCAATGGCAGACGCTCCCCGACGGTGGCCTGTTGACCCATGTGCGGATCACATCGGTTGGCGCGCGCGGCATCCGCGCCAGGTTGCAATTGCCCGCCGGCATGACGCAGGGTGAATTGCGCGTTGCCACGAGTTCCGATGATGACGCCGAGATCCTTCCATTGTTCTTGGCGCAGCAGGGTGAAATCTGGACACCCTACACCGACGGCGACACGCAGATAGTTGAAATCCACACCCGTCCACGGGTCGATCGTCGCGGCGGCTCCCTGGTCCGCGTCGCCGATATTGTCCATTTTGAAGAGTCATTGAACACGCTTGGCGGCCCGCGGCTGCCGTCGCGCGCCGCCGCCGCCGGGGCCTGCAATCCCGATGTGGTTTGCACGACGAACAATTCGTCGGTCGATGCCGCCATCGCCGAACGCAGCCGGTCGGTGGCAAGGATCAGTTTCCAGAGCGGAAACGGCTCATTCTTGTGCAGCGGGACATTGGTCAATTCGCCGATCCAGCAGAATTTTTTGCTGACGGCAAATCACTGCATTTCCACCCAGGCAGAAGCATCGAGCATTTCCACTCGCTGGTTCTACGAAAGCAGCGCATGCGGCGGCGCCGCGATGGTGAGTCCGGCCATGATAAACGTCGGCGGCGGCGCGCAGCTGGTGTTTACCAATCAGTTCGTGGACTCGACCTTGTTACGCATGAATCTGCCACCGCCGGCGGGGGCCATCTTCTCGGGCTGGAGCAGCGTGGCATTGACAGCCAATTCGTCTGTTGTGTCGATCAGCCATCCGGCGGGCGATGTCATGAAATACGCGCTGGGCACACTGTCGTCGACCATTCAGAACCGGAGCGATGGCCTGATCCGGCTGGCGGAATATGAACAGGAAATGTATGCGGTCCTGTTCAACCGGGGGGTGATCGAAGGCGGTTCGTCTGGATCGGGCCTGTTCGTGTTTGCCAACGGCAGCTTGCAATTGCGCGGGGTGCTGTCGAGCTCAACCACTCGTTACGATGCCAACGGAATATCCTGCGGCAACCCAAGGGAAAACGTCAATTACGGCCGTTTCGACTATTTCTATCCGCAGATCGCGCCGCTCCTCAACGGACGAGGATTTCCCCTTGAGGATTTTCCCAATCAGCCATCTCCCTCGGCGCCGGCAACGCCAATCGGCGCGACCGTCGATGCCGCGTTGAGCTACGCCGGTGACATCGACGTATTCCGCATCCCGGTCACTCAGGCAGGGACGCTTTTTGCCCGATCCGCCGGCGGCTACGATTTGATCGGCAACCTGATGGACGCGAGTGGCAGCACGCTCAAGACCAACGATGACAGCTTCGCCGGCAACAACGAATTCGGTATCACCTGGCGGGTCAACCCTGGCACCTATTACCTTGCGGTGGCGCCATGGGACCCGGCGCTGGTCACCTCGAGCGGATACCGCATCACCACCCGTTTCACCACTGCCACCACCAACTACACGTCCTTGTGGTGGGGCGGGGACGCGCAAAGCGGCTGGGGCATCAATGTCAATCACCAGGGCAATACGATATTTGTGACCATGTTCACCTACGAGGCCGCAGGGCAGGGCACCCAGAACCCCGGCATGTGGCTCGCGTCGACCGGCACCCGGATCGCCGGTATCAATTCGTTTGCCGGCGACCTGTTGCGCGTAAGGGGGCCGGCTTTCAATGCCGCGCCATTTACGCCGATCACCGCCGCCAGCAGTACGCGGGTCGGCAGCCTGCGCATTGACTTCAGCGGCGCCAACACCGGCACGCTGACCTACGATGTCGCCGGCGACGGCACCGGCGGCACCGGCGCTGTCATCACCCGCAGCATTACCCGGCAGGCATTTGGCACCCTGCCGCTATGCGAATTCTCGGGAAGCGACCGTAGTTTCGCTGTCAACTATCAGGACTTGTGGTGGAATCCGGCCGAATCGGGATGGGGTATCAACTTTACCCACCAGGGCGACACCGTTTTTGCGACCCTGTTTACCTATGAGCCGGGTGCCGGCACGTTCAACAAGGACATATGGCTGACGGCCACCATGCCCCGAATCGATGGCGATGAAATATTTCAGGGAGACCTGTTGCGCGTGACGGGATCCGCCTTCAATGCGGACCCGTTTGTCCCGCTCAATCCGGCCGCCAATACGACACGGGTCGGCAATATGCGCGTCGTCTTCAGCGACGGCAATTCCGCC
>JBDTSU010000046.1:0-15520 GCA_039930965.1 Betaproteobacteria bacterium | reverse complement strand
GGCCCTTCGATACCTCAGAGCCTGCCCCGGTATGCTTGAAGCCGGGGGCGAACGGAAATGAGGTTTCGAGATGTTCACCCCACTGCGCGCACTTCCACCGGCAACCCATTCAGCGCCGCATTCCCCGACACGGCGTCCAGGAACAACTCGTCGCTGATGTCGTTGTAGCTGGCGCCGGCATGCTCGCGGGCGATGCCGAGGCGTGCGCCGTCGCGATCATGTCCCCAGCCATGCGGCAGGCAGACGACGCCACGCATCACCTCTGTGGTCGCTTCCACCGGCACGGTGAGCGTGCCGACACGCGAAGAGAGCTCAACCACCTGGCCGCTGGTGAGGCCGTGGGCGGCAAGATCGTCCGGGTGCATCAGCAACTGATGGCGCGTCTTGCCTTTGACCAGGCGATGGTAATTGTGCATCCACGAATTGTTGCTGCGCACGTGCCGGCGGCCGATCAGGTGAAGGCCTTTCGGCGCGCCCGCCGGCAGCTCGCGATCGAAGCGTGCCAGATCGGCCAGCATCGGCGCCGGGGCGCAGTCGATCAGCTTGTCGGTCGTTTCGATACGCGAGGAGAGGGAGGGTTTCAATGCGCCCAGGTCGATGCCGTGCGGCGCGGCGGCCAGCGATTCGAGGGTGATGCCCTCGCGATTCCCGCTTTTTTTCAGCATGCTGCCGACGATGTGCTTCAACGCCGGCATCGGCGCGAATTCGCGGCCAAGCTTCTCGGCCAGCCGCGCGCCGACAGCGGAAAAGATTTCCCAGTCGTAGCGCTCATCGTCCGGGCGCGGCCAGAAGGCCGTGTTGTAGCGCGTCACATTGCGCACGGCAAAGGCATTGAAAATGAGGTCGTAATGGTCGTGATTGAGCGCCGAAGTGGGCGGCAGGATCAGGTCGGCGTGGCGCGTTGTCTCGTTCAGGTAGATGTCGATGCACAGCAAGAAATCCAGTGACTCGAAGGCGCGATCCAGTTGCCGGCCATTCGGCGTGGACAGCACCGGATTTCCGCAAGTGGTGACGAAGCCACGAATCTGGCCTTCGCCGGGTGTAAGGATTTCCTCGGCCAGCGTCGCGACCGGCAATTCGCCGCTGGATTCCGGCCGGCCGCTGACGCGCGACTTCCACTGATCGTAGTGCCCCGGCCGCGTGCCGGGACCGGTGATGGGAATGACGGGATTGGTCGGCAGGGTGCCGCCTTCGCGGTCGAGGTTGCCGGTCACGATATTCAGCAACTGCACCAGCCACTGCGCGACGGTGCCGAAAGGCTGGATGCAGGCGCCAATACGGCCATAGGCGATAGCGGTGCGCGAACCGGCAAAATCGCGGGCGATGCGCCTGATTTCCTCGGCGGCGATGCCTGTTGAGGCGGCGGCAATCTCGACGGTCACATGGCTGATCGCGTCGAGTGCGCGGTCAAGATTCTTCAGCGGCAGCGACGGGTTTGGTTTCATCAGGCCATCGGCGCGGATGACATTCAGCATTGCCATCAGCAGGGCCGCGTCGGTGCCGGGCCGGATGAAATGGTGTTCGCTGGCAATCTCCGCCGTCTCGGTGCGGCGCGGATCGATGACCACGACCTTGCCGCCGCGCGCCTGGATCGCCTTCAGGCGCTTGGCGACATCGGGCACCGTCATCATGCTGCCGTTCGAGGCGAGCGGATTGCCACCGAGAATCAGGAAGTAGTCGGTGCGGTCGATGTCGGGAATCGGAATCAGGAACTGGTGGCCGAACATCAACAGCGAAGTCAGTTGCTGCGGCAATTGATCCACCGACGAGGCGCTGAAGGCGCTGCGGGTCTTCATCAATCGCGCCAGTTGCTGGATGCCGAGCAGGTGGCCGACATTGTGAACGGAAGGATTGCCGGCATAAAAACCGACGGCGTTGTTGCCGTGCTGCTGGATCAGCGCGGCGATGCGCCCGGCGGCCAAGTCGAACGCTTCATCCCAGCCGATTTCCTGCCAGTCCGCGCCGGTGCGTTTTATCGGCCGCCGCAAGCGGTCGGGATCCTCGTGGATATCCTTCAGCGCCACCGCCTTGGGACAGACGTGCCCGCGGCTGAACGGATCGGCATCGTCGCCGCGGATCGAAATGATACGGGCGCCGTCGAGTTTGAATTCCAGGCCGCAGATCGCTTCGCAGAGGTTGCAGGCGCGGTATTCGGTGCGGACAGTTGTTTCGGCTTGCGTCATGTTTCCTCCGGCGAACAAGGGTTGCAGAACCATTCTGGCGATGAGCTGCAATTTACACGATAAGCAATCGGCATGGCCTGCATTGATCCGGTCGTGCCGGAATGATAAAATAACGGCGTCATCAGGGAGTAGCCTCCCTCCGCAATGGAGGGGATTACGTCAACATACTTGGCCTTGTGCCATGGCGTAGTCGGCCCAGCGGTTTGGCGAGACTTTTGGCATGCAATGTCGTTCGGAGCCGGACGGATATTGCATGTCACTTGTCATCTTCGTCCGACTCACCTGGTTCTCTCATGGATGCATTTCTTGTTTCAACACTGGTCGTCGCGGTCGGTGAGATCGGCGACAAAACCCAGTTGCTCGCATTGTTGCTGGCGGCGCGCTTTCGGCGGCCCTTGCCCATTATTCTTGGCATATTGTTTGCAACCGTGCTCAATCACGGCCTCGCCGGGATGCTGGGTGAACTGATTCGTGCATCGTTGAGCCCGGAATTGCTGCGCTGGCTGCTTGGCCTCTCCTTCATCGGCATCGCGCTCTGGGCGCTGAAGCCGGATACGCTCGACAGCGAACCCACGACACAGTCGACTTTTGGCGTATTCGCGCTGACGTTTGTCACGTTCTTTCTGGCCGAAATCGGCGACAAAACGCAACTGGCGACCGTCGCGCTGGCGGCACGATATCCGGACCTGATTCAGGTCGTTGCCGGCACCACCCTCGGGATGCTGATTGCCGACGTGCCCGCGGTTATCCTGGGCGAAAAGGCGGCGCCGAAACTGCCACTGAAACTGATTCGCACCGTTGCCGCGATCATGTTCGCGGTGCTGGGCGTGGTGGTGCTGTTGGGTGTTTCGTTCGGCTAGGAAATATTCAATTCAAGCGAGAAAGCCGAATCATGAATCAACAGGCGCGCCTCGGCACCGTACGGCATCGTCAGTTTTCGCGCGACATGCCCGAATGGCAGGCCGGTCAGCACCGGGATCGGCAACAATTCGCGCAGCGTCTCGACGACATGCTCGATTGAATACGGGAAACGCCCCGCCTCCGGCTCGCAATCGGTGAAATCGCCGAGGATGACAGCCTTCTGCGCAGACAGGATGCCGGCATGGAAAAGCTGCAAAAACATGCGCTCGACCGCGTAAGGCGCCTCGCCGATTTCCTCGAGGAACAGGATGCCGCCGTCGATGGCGGGAAAGTAGGGCGTGCCGACCAGGTGCGCGAGCAGGGACAGGTTGCTGCCCCATAGCGGGCCTTCGATGGTTTGCGCGGGGCAGGCGTGGTCGCTGGCGAAGGGCCCGGTCGAAACGGGTTGCTGGCGAAGCACCGGCCAGCAGTGGGCCTCCATGAAGGCGTGATCGGCCCGCACGTCGGCCGCGTCGTCGGCGCCGCCGAAATCGATCGCCGCACCTGGGCCGGCGAAGGTTATCAGGTTGCATTTCGCCAGCGCCGCCAGGTTGAGCGCCGTGAAATCGCTGAAGCCCACCAGCGATTTTCGCGCGGCGCCGACCAGCGCCCAATCGATGCGGTGCAGCAGGCGCGACAGACCATAGCCGCCGCGAATCATCATCAGCGCGTCGATCGACGGGTCGGCGAGCATATGGTGGAAGTCGCCAAGCCGCTGCGCATCGGTGCCGGCAAAGTAGCGGAATTGCGCGCCGGCGTCGGGCGCGATCACCACCGAAAAACCGAGCGCCTGCAAATACGCGACGGCTTTCTCGTGACGCTCGATGTTTACCACGCCGGAGGGCGCAAACAAGCCGATCGTTCCGCCCGGATGCAGCGGGCGCGGCAACACGCTCTTGCCGACCTTCAAGACTTCTGCCGCATTTCGTTGAAGGCGAGCAGGTTGCCGTCGGGATCCTTGATGACAAACCAGCGTTTGCCCCAGTGATTGTCTTCCGGCGGTATGACTATGTGGTCACCGGCGGGGATCTTCGCGAAACGGGCATCGGCATCGTGAATGTCCAGGTGCACGGTTGGCGAATGCGGGTGTGCCTTGGCGGCGATATCACGCATTTCCGACGCGGTGTGGGCTTCGGCGATGACCACCTTGATGCCGCCGCCGGCGAGTTGCGCGCCACGCTTGCCGAAATTATCCGTCCAATCGCTCATCACCTGCCAGCCCAGCATGTCGCGATAAAAGCGCAGCGACGCATCGAAATTCAGCGGGGCGATGAAGAAATGATGAAAGCGATCGGACATGGAAGGGGCTATTTGCGCGTGGCCTGCGCATCGACCACGGCGAGCGCGGTCATGTTGATGATACGCCGCACGGTGGCCGTGGGGGTAACGATGTGCACCGGCATCGCGCTGCCGAGCAATATCGGGCCGATGGTAATGCCGCTGCCCGCCGCGGATTTCAGCAGGTTGAAGGAAATGTTGGCGGCGTCCAGCGTGGGCATGATCAGCAGGTTGGCCTCGCCTCGCAGCGGCGAGTTCGGAAACACGGCGTTCCGAACCTCTTCCGACAGCGCCGCATCGCCATGCATCTCGCCGTCGATTTCCAGGTCCGGTGCAAGCTGCTTGATCAGCGCCAGCGCGTAGCGCATCTTGGCGGCTGACGGCGCATCGGAAGTACCGAAGCTCGAGTGCGACAGCAGGGCGGCCTTGGGAACCAGACCGAATCGCCGGACTTCCTCCGCCGCGAGCAGGGTCATTTCGGCGATCTGTTCCGGCGTCGGATCCTGGTTGACGTAGGTATCGCAGATGAACACGGTCTGCTTCGGCAGCATCAGCGCATTCATCGCATAGAAGTTGTTGACGCCCTTGCGGCGGCCGATCACCTGGTCGATGTATTGCAGATGAAGGCTGTGAGTGCCGAACGTCCCGCATAGCATGGCGTCGGCATCGCCCTTGTGCATCATCATGGCGCCGATCAGCGTGAGGCGCCGGCGCATCTCGATCTTGGCGTAGGTCTGCGAGACACCGCGGCGCGCGGTCAGCTTGTAGTATTCCTGCCAGTAGTCGCGATAGCGTTCGTCGTATTCGGGATTGACCACGTCAAAATCGACGCCGGCCTTGAGGCGCAGGCCGAATTTCTCGATGCGCTTTTCGAGGATCAGCGGACGGGCGACCAGAATGGGGCGGGCGAGCTTTTCATCGACGACGAACTGCACGGCACGCAGGATGCGTTCTTCCTCACCCTCTGCAAAGACCACGCGCTTGGGAGCCTGCTTGGCCTTGAAGAACAGCGGCTTCATGATCAGGCCGGAGTGATAGACGAACTGGTCGAGTCGCTGCAAGTACGCCGGCCAGTCGGTGATCGGGCTGGTGGCCACGCCGCTGTCCATCGCCGCCCGCGCCACCGCCGGCGCGACCTTGGCAATCAGGCGCGGATCGAAAGGTTTGGGAATGAGGTAGTCCTGGCCGAACCCGGAGCTGGTCTCGCCATAGGCCATGGCGACGATATCGGACTGTTCGGCCTGCGCCAGTTCGGCAATCGCATTCACGGCCGCGAGCTTCATCGCTTCATTGATGGTGGTGGCGCCCACATCCAGCGCGCCGCGGAAAATGAACGGAAAGCACAATACGTTATTGATCTGGTTCGGGTAATCCGAACGGCCGGTGCCGATCACGGCATCATCCCGAACCGCGCGAATTTCTTCGGGCAGGATCTCCGGCGTCGGGTTCGCCAGGGCGAAGATCAGCGGCCGCTTGGCCATGCGCTTGACCATGTCCTGCTTCAGCACGCCGCCGGCGGACAGGCCCAGAAAGACGTCGGCATCATCGATGACCTCGCCCAGCGTGCGTGCCGGCGTGTCCTTGGCGTAGCGGTCTTTGTTCGGGTCCATCTCCTCCTTGCGGCCGCGATACACCACGCCGGCAATATCGGTCACCCAGATATGCGACATCTTCATGCCCAATGCCACCAGCATGTCGAGGCAGGCCAGCGCCGCCGCGCCGGCGCCCGACGCCACCAGCTTCACTTCCGAAATGTCCTTGCCGACGACTTTCAATCCATTGACGATGGCCGCGCCGACGATGATTGCCGTGCCGTGCTGGTCGTCGTGAAAGACCGGTATCTTCATGCGCTCGCGCAGCTTCTTTTCCACGTAGAAGCATTCCGGCGCCTTGATGTCCTCGAGGTTGATGCCGCCAAAGGTCGGCTCGAGGGAGGCGATGATATCGACCAGTTTTTCCGGGTCGCGCTCATTGATCTCGATATCGAATACGTCGATGCCGGCGAATTTCTTGAACAGCACCGCCTTGCCTTCCATGACCGGCTTGGCCGCCAGCGGACCGATCGCGCCCAGGCCCAGCACCGCGGTGCCGTTGGTGATCACGGCGACCAGGTTGCCGCGTGCGGTCAGGTTGCGCGCTTCGGCCGGATTGGCAACGATGGCCTCACAGACCGCAGCCACGCCGGGTGTATACGCCAGCCCGAGGTCGCGCTGGGTAGCGAGCGGCTTGGTCGAGGAGATTTCTATTTTTCCGGGCGAGGGAAAGCGGTGATATTCGAGGGCCGCGTGCTTCAGATCGTCTTGCATGATGGTTCCATCGGGGGCGGGCGTGATGTCGCAACAACAATGTTGCACCGCGCTGTTTGATTTATGGCGAGTCGCAATGCGCTGCTGCCGGTCTTGCGCTGGTTCGCCGCACTTGTCCGCTACGCGTTGATTTTATCACGCTCATTCTGCGCCTTTTCACCCGGTGCCGGCATGCCGGGACGCGCGTCGCGCACGCGAGCACCTGCAATCGGGAGGCGGCACTCAAGTGCATCGTGCAAGGGCTGCAGCCGGCGCAGAAGAATATCTTCGGGTGGGGCTTGACAAACGAAACCAAATAACTAATTATGTGGTTATGAATCGCGATTACACAAAAGCCATTCCTGCCGCCTGGAAAAATATTTCCCGGGTGTTTACCGCCCTGGGAGACGAGCACCGTCAACGTATCCTGCTGACCTTCGAGCCCGGCGAGCGCTTGAATGTCGGCCAGATCGTCGAAGTCTCCACGCTGTCCCGCTCAGCGGTTTCGCATCACCTGAAGATCCTGCGCGAGGCGGGCGTGCTGGAAAACGAAAAGGTCGGCAAGGAAGTGTATTTCTGGTTGAACAAGAAACAGGTCCGGGCGTCGCTGGTAGCGGTCATGGATTACCTGAAGGTGCAATAATTTTTTTGATGTATATGTCGAAATAATTGGTTATATAGTTATAAGGACTTACCATGGAACGCAGGGATTTCCTGGCGGGGTTATGCCTGTGCTGCCTGTCTGGCGCAGCAAGGGCCTTTTCATTTGGCGTCGACGCCGGTGCCGGCTTGCTCAATCCCTGCCGGGCGCCGCTACCCGAGCCACTCCTGAAGCACGACCTGACCGAGGCCGCTTTTTCAGGCTTGAACGCCGGCAACGTGTGGGACTGCCATGCCCATTTGCTCGGCAGCGGCGATTCGGGAAGTGGCTGCTGGATCAGTCCAAAGATGCAATCGATGTTCTACCCGGAACAATTTCTGCAACGCAAATTCTTTCTCAACGCCGCCTGCGTGGACGAAGCGGCCGGACGCATCGATGTGGACTACGTGTCGCGGCTCACGGCGCTGATGAATGAATTCCCCGCCGGTTACAGATCGATGCTGTTTGCGTTCGACCACGCACACGCCGCAAACGGCACTGTTGTGACAAACGACACAGCCTTCCATGTGCCCAACCGATATGCTGCAAACGTGGCGGGCAGCCGGCGTGACCGTTTCATGTGGGTCGCCTCGATCCATCCTTATCGCATCGACGCGGTGCAGGCGCTCGACGAAGCGGTACGCGAGGGGGCTTGTGCCATCAAGTGGCTGCCCTCGGCCATGGGCATCGATCCCGCCTCACCACTGTGCGACCCGTTTTATGTGGCCCTGGCGAAGCATGACCTGCCGTTGATATCGCATGCCGGCCATGAACGCGCCGTAAAGGGGGCTCATCGGCAGCACTTCGGCAATCCACTGCGATTGCAGCGTGCGCTGGAACATGGCGTTCGCGTCGTGGTCGCGCATTGCGCCAGCATGGGCAGGGATCTCGATGCGAACGGGAAGCGCGTTGAGAGTTTTTCGCTATTTGAGCAATTGATGGCCGACTCCCATTACGCGGGCCGGTTGTTTGGAGATATTTCCGCGCTGCCCCAAACCAACCGCGCGCCTTACCTAGAGCGGATCCTGAAACATCCAGAGTGGCACGGCCGTCTGCTCAACGGCTCCGACTACCCGCTGCCCGGCGTCCTGCCGCTCTTTTCGGTTGACGAACTGGTGGCTCGCGGCTGGCTTGGCAAAGATGCCGGCGATCATGCCAAACACATTCGCGAATACAATCCGCTGATGTTCGATTTCGTCATCAAGCGGCACCTTCGAATCAACGGCGCAAGGTTCGATAACAGCGTTTTTGAGACCGCGCGCGTCTTTCGCCGTCCGGCCTTGACGACGTCCACCTGACTTTATCGAGACAAAAACATGTCCCAGACAAAATCCCGGAGCCAGTTTCAACTCCTGTCGCAGCGTCGCTTCGCGCCGTTCTTCTGGACGCAGTTCCTCGGTGCCGGCAACGACAATATTTTCAAGTTTGCCTTCACGGTGCTGGCAACCTATCACGCGGCGGAGTGGGGCGGGCTTGACCCGAAAATCGCCGGCGCGGTGATCGGCGGGCTGTTCATCCTGCCGTTCGTGCTGTTCTCCGCGACGGCTGGCCAACTCGCCGACAAATACGATCGCGCGGCGATTGCCCGGCTGGTCAAGAACCTTGAGATCGCCTTCATGCTGGTGATCGCGGCCGGCTTCATCTGGGCGATTCCCGTGTGCCTGTTCATCGGCGTGTTCCTGATGGGTTGCCACTCGACTATTTTCGGGCCGGCCAAGTTTGCCTACCTGCCGCAGCATCTGGACGATGCCGAATTGACGGGCGGCAACGGCCTGGTCGAAATGGGCACCTTCGTAGCCATCCTGCTTGGCACCATGCTGGGTGGCGCACTGGTGGCGATGCCAGGGGTGGGGCCCACTTATGTTGCCACGCTGTCGCTCATCGTCGCGGTACTGGGACGTGTCGCGGCCGGCTTCATCCCGGCATCACCCGCGCCGGAGCCCAACCTCAAGGTCAACTGGAATCCGGTCACGGAGACCTGGGCCAACCTGAAGATTGCCAACGCCAATCGCGCGGTGTTCCTGTCGATGATCGGAATTTCCTGGTTGTGGTTTTTCGGCTCGATCTTCCTGACTTCTTTCACCGGCTTCGCAAAGGAAGTGCTGTCCGGCAACGAGCAGGTGGTGACGCTGCTGCTCGCCACATTTTCGATTGGCATCGGCCTGGGCTCGGTGTTGTGCGAGAAGATGTCGGGCCACAAGATCGAGATCGGGCTGGTGCCGTTCGGCTCGATCGGCATGACCCTGTTCGCGGTGGACCTGTACTTTGCGTCGCGAGGACTGAAATCCACGGCGCTGATCGGCGCCGCCGAGTTCATCGGTATTGGTGCGAACTGGCGAATCATGGCGGACCTGTTCCTGTTAGCGATGTTCGCGGGCTTCTACAGCGTGCCGCTGTATTCGATGATGCAGGCGCGCACAGAGCCGCATATCCGCGCCCGCATCATTGCCGCGAACAACATCCTCAATGCCCTGTTCATGGTGGTGGCGGCCGGCATCTCGGCGGCCATCCTGCACGCCGGGCTGACGCTGCCGGAACTGTTCCTGACGGTGGCGATCATGAACGCGGCCGTGGCCCTGTTCATCTACAAGCTGGTGCCCGAATTCCTGATGCGCTTCATCATCTGGATGCTGATCCACACGTTCTACAAAGTGGAGAAGCAGGGCCTCGGCAACATTCCCGAGGAAGGCCCTTGCGTGCTGGTCTGCAATCACGTGAGTTTTGTCGATGCGCTGGTGATTGGCGGCTCGATCCAGCGGCCGGTGCGATTCGTGATGGACCATCGCATCTTCAGGATTCCGGTGCTGAATTTCGTATTTCGCACCGCAGGCACCATCCCGATCGCTTCGGCCAAGGAGAACCCCGAGATGCTCGAGAAGGCTTATGAGCGGATCGACGCGTATCTTAAGGAGGGCGAGGTGGTGTGCATCTTTCCCGAAGGCCGCATCACCGACAACGGCGATCTGTATCCCTTCAAGAAGGGCATCACGCGCATCATCGAACGCACGCCGGTGCCGGTCATCCCGATGGCGCTACGCGGCCTGTGGGGCAGTTTCTTCTCGCGATGGGGCGGCACGGCGATGCGCTATCCGCGCGGCTTCTTTTCGCGCATCGCGCTCGCGGTGGATGCGCCGTGGCAGCCGGCGAGCGTGACGCCGGAGGGATTGCAAGCAAAGGTGGCGGAGATACGGGGAGAATGGAAATGAACACCGCATACCTTCGCGTGGGCACCAACGCTTCGATCGGTGGGCGGCGGTGACTGCCGCGTGCACGGATGGGAAGGCCAAGCACCGGCGCGCCTCGCGGCACGAAAACGCGCCAGGAGCCGCACCGGTGCTTGAGTTTCGACCATTGAAATCGATATCAACAGAAGGCGAGTGACCAACCATGTGGTTCTGGGGATCGATACTGGGCATGTTCGCGGGTGCATCAATGCACGGCTGGTCCGGGGCATTCTGGGGCGCCGTCCTGGGTTGGCTGGCGGGCATGCTGCTCGGCAGGCAGGGCAAGTCGGCGGCGCAGACGCTCAAGTCAGGCGAACTGGATAGACGCCTGCTTCTGACGCAAAAATCGCTTGACGACATTCGCGCGCGGCTCGATCGGCTCGAGGCGCAATCCGTCGTACACAGCGCCCGTGCGGCGACTGATGCGGACGCTGCCACTTCGCCGGTGCCGCCCTTTCAAGCGGAAGGCGGAGAACCGGTCGACGCCATTGCGACGCCGCCGAAACCGGCCAGCAAGCCGATGCCTTCCCTGACCGCGCCGCCTGCTGTTGCCAATTTCCCGGCGTCGGCGGCAATGGCCGCCGAGACTGCGCCGTCCGCGCACATTGCGGCCGCTTCGGGACCGGTGATTGCCCCCAATCTCCCCGACGCGATGGTCCCGCCGGCGACACACGCCGCATCAACCGGCCCGGCACCGCGCGTTCCGCCGCCGCGCGCGCAGGAAGGTCCCGGCCTCATCGAGCGCCTGCTGGAAGGCAATATCGTTGCCAAGCTCGGCGTGGTCATTCTCTTCTTCGGCGTCGGTTTCCTGCTCAAGTTTGCCTATGACCGCGGCCTGTTTCCGCCGGAATTGCGCCTGTTCACGGTGGCGGCCGCCAGCGCGGTGATGTTCCTGATCGGCCATCGGCTGCTCGGCTCGAAACGCACTTATGCGCTGGTGATGATGGGTGGGGCGATGGGCCTCTTGTATCTCGACGTGTTTTTTGCCCTGAAGACGTTCGGCTTGATCAGTCCCGCGCGGGGTTTCCTGCTGTTCGCGGCATTGGGCGTTGCCACGCTGTTCCTGGCGGTGCGAATGGACGCGCGGGTATTCGCCGCGATGGGATTGACCGGTGCATTCCTGGCACCGATCCTCGCCGCGACCGGCAGCGGCAACCACGTGCTGCTGTTCTCGTATTACCTGCTGCTGAACCTGGTCATCCTTGCCGCGAGCTGGTTCAAGTCCTGGCGCGAACTCAATTTCATCGGCTTCCTGTTCACCTTTGCCATTGCCGTTTTCTGGGGCCATTCGAGCTACCGTCCCGAGCACTTCGCCACGGTCGAGCCATTCCTGATCGCCTTTTTCCTGCTTTATCTGGCGATCCCGATCCTGTTTGCGCAGCGCCAGCCGCCGGAACTGAAAGGCATCGTCGATGCCACGCTGGTGTTCGGCACACCGATGTCGGCGGCCATGCTGCAGGCAGCGCTGATGCGCGATATGGGTGACCAGGCACTGGCGTGGAGCGCATTCGGCGCGGCGCTGATTTACGCCGGACTGGCCTGGGCGCTCTGGTCACGCGAGAAGATGCGCTTGCTCGCCGAAGCGCACCTGGCTTTGGCGGTGGTGTTCGGCACCGTCGCGCCGTACTTCGCGTTTCGCGGCTATCCGACGTTTGCCTTCTGGACGCTGGAAGGCGCAGCGATTTTCTGGATGGGCTGCCGGCAGAAGAGCGTGCTGGCGCGAGTTTTTGCCTTGTGCCTGCAGTTGGGCGCCGCGGGCTATTTCTGGTGGGTTACGCAGGACATGGTGTCCGCGCATGCATGGTGGAACGATCGTGTCGTCGGCTGCGGCCTGATTGGCGGCGCGTCACTGCTCACGGCCTGGTTCATGCGTCGTCATGCGGCGGATATTTCGGCCACTGAGCGGTCGATCGAGAACGTGGCCATCGGCTGGGGCGGCGCGTGGCTGCTGCTCGGCTTCACGCTCGGCACCTGGAACCAATGGCCGGACGATGCGACCAGATTGTCAGCACTGCTGATCTTCCTGGCAATCGCCTTTGCGCTGGCCGAATGGCTGGGCGCGTGGCTGGACTGGCGCAACCTGCGGCTCAGCGCACGGGCGCACGTGGCGTTGATTGGTGTGATCGCGCTGCTGTGGGTGGTGCTGTTACCCGCATCCCATCCCCTCCAGGCGTTTGGCGTCGTCGCCTGGCCGCTCACGTTCGCCGCGTATTTCCATGTGCTGCATCGCCAGCGACGCGCCGAAATCGAGCCGGCCAGCGGTTGGCGCTATGCGAGCGCCTGGACGCTGATGGTGTTGCTGGCGACCTGGGAAGCTCTGTGGCGCCACGACAATCGCGAATTCGGCTGGGTGTTCGCCATTGGCGTGGCCGGGCTGATCGCCGCCGCACTGCGTTTCCGCTTGCGTGAATATGCAGCGGCCGGCCCCGCGGGCGATGTCAAGCCGCTGCGATTTTCCAGCCTGCCGATGTGGTGGGCCCTGATCTGGTGGTTCGCGGGAATTCTCGGCGCAATCGATGCGCATGCCGCCTCCTTGCATCGAGTCACCCTGCATTTGACGGCCGTGGCCGTTTCGATCGCGCTGTTCGAGATAGCCGGCCAGTGGTTGGCCTGGACGGCGCTGCGCCGCACGCAAGTATTGCTCACGGCGGTGATGTTGCTGGTCGCGCTGCATCTCGCCGGCCACGATGTCAACCCGTTTCACGAGGCGCAGCTCCTGGCCTGGCTGCTGGCGTACGCGATCGGCGATTTTGTCCTGGCCCGGCAGGAGCGCGCGGGCGTTGCCGCGCGGCCGGCGATCCAGCACGTATTGCTGTTTGCGCTCGCGTTGTGGCTGGTCGGCAGCGAGGCGGTGTGGCGTGCCGACGACGCCGGGCTGTCGCTCTCGTGGCAGTATGCCGGCGCCGGGCTCGCCCTGGCGCTGGGCCTCGCCTTGGCAGCATTGGGCATGGTCCGCCAGTGGTGGCCATTTGGTGCGCACGCAGCCGCGTTCCGGGCCTGGGCAGTCATGCCGCTGCTGTTGCTTGCGCTGGTCTGGACGCTGATTGCCAACAGCATTTGTGACGGACTGGCCGCGCCGCTTCCTTACCTGCCCATCCTGAATCCGCTCGACGCCGCGCAACTCGCCCTGTTTGCCGCGTGCGTGTGGGCGCTCAACCGGCAACCCGCCGGCTCGTTGCAGGGCGTGGAGGCGAAGCGTTTGCTTCAATGGGTGTTTGCCGCGGCGGCGTTCATGTGGGTCAACGCAGCATTGTTGCGCACGGTGCACCAATGGGTGGGGATACCATTCGAACTGCAGGCGCTACTCGATTCTCGGATCGCGCAAGCGGCATTGTCGCTGCTGTGGACCACGACCGCCCTGGTGCTGATGACGGCGGCGGGCCGCAACAAGTCACGCCCGCTTTGGATGCTGGGCGCGGCACTGCTGGGGGTGGTGGTGCTGAAGTTGTTCGTCAACGACATCGGCACCAGCGGCACCGAGCGTGTGGTGTCGTTCATCGGTGTGGGCGTGTTGCTGATGGTGATCGGTTATGTGGCGCCGGTGCCGCCGCGGGGACGTTCGCCGGGCGAGGCCTCGGCCGACCACGGCGAATCATCATGAGCCATTCGGGCACGCAGGGCTCGCGCGTTGTCGTCTCCGCGATATGAGCTGGTTCGGCGTAAATTCCCGGCGCGAAGTTTGCGGCCAAGCCGTCGGGCGCCAATACGATGCGGAACAATTTGCGCGGATCTGTGATGGGAGCGCCAATGCGACATCAGGCAAATGAACCCGAATCGCCGCAACACGCGCACGGCGCCAGGCGAGTCAAAATCTTGTGACCATCAATGAAGGGAATAGACATGAACGTGAAGGACAGCAACGGTGCCACCCTGGCGGCCGGTGACTCGGTGCAGGTCATCAAGGACTTGAAAGTGAAAGGTACCTCGGTAACGCTGAAACGGGGAACCGTGATCAAGAACATCCGGCTTACATCGGACGAAGAAGAAATTGAGTGCAATGCGGACAAGGTCAAGGGCCTGGTGCTGAAGACTTGTTTCCTGAAGAAGGTCTGACGGGCAGCGAGCTTGAAAACCAGCCGCGAGTAGTCAAACTCCAGCACTAGCGCGGCTTGCGTGGCAGAAATGCCGGGAAAGGCGCACCAGTGCTTGAGTTTAATTGTGGATTGCGGAGACCTGGCGGTTTCCGTTGTTCCCGCTCCGGGCTCCCGTTCTCTTGGGCAGGAATTGCCGCATGTTAGACTCGACACTGCCAAATTTCACGTCAATCCACCATGTCCGGCAGCACTCTCGGCAAGCTCTTCACCGTCACCAATTTCGGCGAATCCCACGGCCCGGCCATCGGCTGCGTGGTAGATGGCTGTCCTCCCGGGATGACGCTATCGGCGGACGATATCCAGCCCGACCTGGATCGCCGCAAGCCGGGAACATCGCGGCACGTGACGCAACGCCGCGAGGACGACTGCGTGGAGATCCTCTCGGGCGTGTTCGAAGGCAAGACCACCGGCACGCCGATCGCGCTGTTGATCCGCAACGAGGACCAACGCAGCAAGGACTACGGCAATATCGCCGAGAGCTTCCGGCCGGGCCACGCCGACTACACTTATCTGCAGAAGTACGGCATTCGCGATCATCGGGGGGGCGGTCGTTCATCCGCGCGGCTGACGGCACCGACCGTGGCGGCGGGCGCGATTGCCCGCAAGTGGCTGCATGAGAAATATGGCATACGCATTCGCGGCTACCTCGCGCAAATCGGCCCGAATTACATTCCGTTCGAGTCGTGGGAGGTGGTGAACGGCAATCCGTTCTTTTCACCAAACGCCGGCATCGTCGCCGAGTTGGAAGCGTACATGGACAAGCTGCGCAAGTCCGGAGAAAGCTGCGGCGCGCGCATCAATGTTGTCGCCAGCGGGGTGCCGGTCGGCTGGGGCGACCCGGTGTATGACCGCCTCGACGCGGCGATCGCCTTCGCGATGATGGGCATCAACGCCGTCAAAGGCGTCGAGATCGGCG
>JBDTSU010000045.1:0-15613 GCA_039930965.1 Betaproteobacteria bacterium | reverse complement strand
CGAACAACCAGGTTTCTCGGAAGTCCCCGATGCGACGACTTCACGCCGGCCGGCAGGCGGTTGGCGGGCATTTCGCGGCAAAGAAGGCGCCCCGGATAGCCTTACAATCGTTTCATGACTGATTACATCATTGTCGGCGGCGGTTCCGCCGGATGCGTGCTCGCGGCGCGCCTGAGTGAAGATCCTGCCGTCAGTGTCACGCTCCTGGAGGCAGGTCCCGCCGACAAGAGCGTGCTGGTTCATTGTCCGGCCGGGTTCGCGCTGATGGCGCAGACCGGCCAGGCCAACTGGGCCTTCAAGACGGTGCCGCAGCGCGGTCTCAACGGCCGTTCCGGCTATCAGCCGTGCGGCAAGGTGCTGGGTGGGTCAAGTTCCATCAACGCCATGGTGTACGCGCGCGGCCATCATCGCGACTATGACCATTGGGCCGCGCAAGGCAACCCCGGCTGGTCGTGGGAGGAAGTACTGCCTTATTTCAAGCGCGCCGAAAACAATGAACGCGGTGCCGATGCCTTTCACGGCGCCGGTGGCCCGCTGAATGTCATGGACCCGCTGAGCCCCAATCGTTTCAGTTCGATCTTCGTCGAGGCGGGCGGCCAGGCAGGATTTTCGCTAAACCGGGATTTCAACGGCGCGGAGCAGGAGGGTATCGGCCTGTATCAGGTGACGCACAGACGTGGCGAGCGCTGCAGCGCGGCCAAGGCCTTCCTTGCGCCCAATCTTGCGCGCGCGAATCTGCGGGTGATCACCGGCGCACACACCACCCGCGTCCTGCTCGACGGGCGGCGCGCGACCGGCGTGGAGTATCGCCTCGGCGGCGCGCTGCATCAATTGAAGGCACGACGCGAAGTTCTGTTGTGCGCGGGTGCGTTGCAGTCACCGAAGATCCTCATGCTGTCCGGCATCGGCCCGGCCGCGACGCTCAGGCAACACGGCATTGCGGTGGTGCACGATCTGGCCGGCGTGGGTGCCCATTTTCACGATCACATCGATACGGTGCAGGTCTATGACGCGCCGCACCTGAAGGACTTGTTCGGGCTGTCGCCGGCGGGCGCCTGGCGGGTGCTGAAGGCAGTCTTCGAATGGCGCAATCATCGCCGCGGCATGCTCACCACCAATTTCGCGGAAGCCGGTGGATTCATCAAGAGCCGGCCGGAGGAGGAGATTCCCGACCTGCAACTGCATTTTGTCATCGGCAAACTGGTGGATCACGGCCGCAAGGCCACCTATGGCCACGGCTTTTCCTGCCACATCTGCCTGCTGCGCCCGCAAAGCCGCGGTCGCGTCACGCTGGCCAGCGCGGACCCATTGATGCCGCCACAGATAGACCCCAATTTCTTCGCCGAGCCGGAGGACATGGTGCGCATGGTGCGCGGTTTCCGGCTGATGCGTCACATCCTCAACCAGCCGGCCCTCGGTCAATACGGGGCCAAGGAACTGCGGCGCTCCGCGACCGCGCAAACCGATGCGGAAATCGAAGGCTTCATCCGCGGCCAGGCCGATACGATCTATCACCCGGTCGGTACCTGCCGCATGGGACCGTCGGCAAACGATGTGGTCGACGCGGCCCTGCGTGTGCACGGCATCGAGCGCCTGCGGGTGGTGGATGCCTCGATCATGCCGCGTATCGTCGGCGGCAACACCAACGCGCCGGTGATCATGATCGCGGAAAAAGCGGCCGACCTGATCAGGGGTTGAGGCCGTCGGTCACGCTGCAATGGCAACGTGCCCGGCCTCTCGAGTGACCCAGGAAAGCGCTGATTTAGTCCTTCGACAGGCTCAGGACGAACGGTAACTATTTGACTCCGTTAGTGGTGAGCTTGTCGAACCACCGCCATATTGGACTTGATCAGAGTGGCGCTAGAACGGCTTTGCCTTGTTGACGGCCGCGGCGTGGGCTTTCTGCCCGGCCACCAGCTTGGATGTCCGCTCGCCGACGAAGGGCTGTTTGCAGGTGGTGCTCGGCGAACTGCTCGCTTTCATGACGCTGCTGGCCAGCTTATTGGCGATATCGAGTATCAGCGTGCGGCTCCCGCACGACTGTACAATCGTTTTGGTGATGATCTCGGTGTCAGTCCAGGATTCGATGTCGAACAGGGTCTGCGT
Source organism: Betaproteobacteria bacterium (assembly GCA_039930965.1). Taxonomy (GTDB): domain Bacteria; phylum Pseudomonadota; class Gammaproteobacteria; order Burkholderiales; family Usitatibacteraceae; genus UKL13-2. Next base: position 13,507 of record JBDTSU010000045.1, on the reverse strand, counting down.
GTTTTCCAGGAATCCACCGTCATTGACCGCCACCTGCGCCGAAGACTCCATGCACTGCATTCTCGTCTTGAGGCAATCGATGGTCGTGGTTTGCAGATTGCCGGACGTTCCGTCAGCCGATACCCAACTGCCGCCGGCTTCCACACGATTGACCTTTTCCACCCCCGCCGTCACGATGAACCAGGACGCGGGCAGGATAACCGGCGCGGCGCGCAGGATCTTCAGCTCGCGCCAGGTGAGCGCGGCATTCACCGCGAGAATGGCGATAACGATGATCTCGGCATAGCGGATCATTCGCCGCAATTTGGGGCGGTCACGCAGGAAGTCGTTTTTCATGATGCTGAAACATACTCCAGTTCGGTGGACAGTGCTTTGATATGTGCTTCGCCGTCGCGCAGAGAGACCTTGCCGGCGCCACGCGACAAGGCGGACGCAGGGAAAAAAAAGGGTGGACCCGGCTGCCGGGTCCACCCGATTCATGATGATGCCGCCGTTGGATCAGGCAGCCTAGAATTTCGCCTTGAACTGCACGCCGAAGGTTCGCGGCTCGTTGACGAAGCCGGTGTTGTTGTTGAAGTCGATGCCGCCGACGATACGGACCTGGTCGGTAATGTTGCGGCCGTAGGCAGCCAGTTCATAGTTGCCGTTGCCCCAGATGTAGCCGATGCGCGCGCCGCCTTCGGTCAGCTTCTTGCCCGTGAACTCAACCGATTCGTACAGGAAGAAATTGACCTTGCCGCGGTAGACCCAGTCGGTATGCACGTACCACTCGCCATCCTTGGTCGGGATGCTGTAGCGCAGCGTGGCGTTGAAGTTTTCCTTCGGTGCCTGTGGCAGCGGATTGCCGTCGATCAGCGCGAGCCCGCCCGGCGTCTTCGGATCGGTGACGGTGCATTGCGCGCAGACCGCGACGGCCAGCTTCGAATCCTTGATCTTGGTGTCGTTGTAGGCGGCACCGACCGTGGCCAGCAGGTTTGGCGTGAGGTAAGCCTGCAGATCCATCTCGAAGCCCTGGCCCTGCGTCTTGGCGGCGTTGAGCAGGATGTTGGCGTTGGCCGCACCGCCCACCGCCGTCAGCTGCTGGTCCTTGATCTCGTATTTGAAGACGCCAAAGCTCAGCCGCGCCTTGCGGTCAAACAGGTCTGCCTTGAGGCCGGCTTCGAACGAGGTGCTGGTTTCCGCCTTGGCCACCGACTGGTTGTTGAATGCGCTCGCACCCTGCACGCTGGAGCCGCGGAAACCGTTGGCGACGCGCGCGTACAGCTTGGTGTTGCGATCCAGGGCATAGGTGCCGCTGAAATCCCAGCTGACCTTGTTGTCGCTCGGCGAGGCGCTGAGCGGGCCGGACGCGCCCAGTTGTGCCAGGGTGCAATGGCCGGACAGCACGCAGGGCACGAAGCCGCTGTTGGTGTAAGCCTCGACGTTGAACTGCTTCTTGTCCCGGGTGTATCGCAAGCCGCCGCGCAGTTCCAGCTGCGGGCTCACCGCATAGGTGAGCGCGGTGAACGCCGCGTACGCATTGTTGGTCTGCTTGACGCGCTCGTAACCGTCCTGCGCGCCGTTGGCCGGCGAGTCATAGCTGAAGCTCTCGACGGTATAGTCTTCCTTGAAGTAATACAGGCCGCCCTGCCATTTCATCGGTCCCCTGGCGTTCGATTCAAGCCTCAGTTCCTGGGTGAACTGGGAATGCTTGGGGATACCATCGGCCGTCTCCGATGAGAACGGAATGAACCCGGGCCCGGACGGCGGGGCGAACTGGTTGCCGTTGCCGCCGTCGATATCGCCGCGATTGAACGTGTCCAGCGATTCGTAGCCGGTGATCGAGTGCAGCGTGTAGTCCCGCAGGTTCCAGCGCAGGCGGATGCTGCCGCCGTCGGTCTTCAGGCGCGATTCGTTCTTGCCGTCGAAGGAAACTTTCTCGATGTCGAAGCCGTCGACCAGGTCATTGGTGCCCGCCTTGATGATGTTGGCGCGAAACAGGCGCGCGCTGCCCTTGAGGTCGCGGGCGTGCACGTTGAATAATGCGCTGAAATCCTTGCCGGGTTCGTACAGGAATTGCAGGCGCGCGGCATTGTCGTCGTAGCCTTCGAGGTTCTTGGTCGGGCCATTGACCGTGTTGTTCACCCAGTCGTCGCGGTGCTGTGCCTGCACCGAGAAGCGCATCGCCCAGTCCTTGTTCATCGGCACGTTCACCGCGCCTTCCAGCGCGGTCGTGGTGTAGGTTGCCGCGGACAGGTTCAGGTAGGCCTCGGCCTGCTGGCGCGGCTTGGCCGAATCGAACTTGACCACGCCGGCCGGCGAGTTGCGGCCGAACAGGGTGCCCTGCGGCCCGCGCAGGACTTCGATCTGGTCGAGGTCGAACATCGGGTAACCCTTGAGGATCGGGTTTTCCTGGACGACATCGTCGTACACCAGCGATACCGGTTGCGAGGCGTTGAGGCGGAAATCGGTATTGCCGTAGCCGCGCAGGTAAAAGCGCGGGAAAGCCCGGCCGAACGATGATTCGATATTCAGGCTGGGGACGCGTCCCGACAGTGCGCGCACGTCCTGCCCGCTGGAGTTGATGATGTCGAGATCTTCACCGCTCAACGTGCTGATGGAGATCGGCACGTCCTTGATATTCTCCTGGCGCCGTTCGGCGGTGACGGTGATGGTTTCCAGTTTGCCGTCGAGCTTGGCCGAGGCCTTGCTGTCGGGAGTGGTCTGTGCTAATGCCGAGGGCATGGCGGTCAGGGCGGCCAGCGACAGGCCGCAGGCAAGCTGGCAGGCAAGCGCGTGCGGCGAACAGGCCGCGGCAAGGATTTTCTTTTTCATGATGATTTCCCTTGTAAAAAATACTGCGTTTCAGTGTTGGCCCGAGAGCAGGAGTCCCTTATTCGGTGACTTGCTGCAAAGCGATTCTATGCCTAGATTTGGCGGGTGTTGCAGGTTTGGTTTGGGTTGTCGTGAAAATGCAACATTTGCTCGACGCAATGTCATTTGACTGTCACATTTGCCGCCGGAAAGTTCACGGAGGTACGTGAAGTCCATGCGCAAACACTTTTCAAACCGACGATCCCGAAGGGTGCGCAATGCGCACCGCTTTACCGCCAGCGGTTGCGCACCCTACGGCGCGCGATTCACCCCGAGAAACCCTTCCAGCAGCCGCCGCTTCTCCGCGCAGCGCCTTTCCTCCCAGCACAGGCCAACCGAGCGAATGAGTTTGCCGTCCTGAAAGAGACGTATTTCCCACGGCCGTTTCATCATGACCGTGTGCACGTAGGTTACGAATGATTCGGCGAAGTCATCGCCGGGGTGGGTGGCGGCATACAGGGTGGAAAAACTGGTGCCTTCCAGTTTCTCGTAAACACCGGCCATCGCCTTGCCGTCGAGTTTGGCGCCGAAGTAATAGACCACGTCCTTGCGTTCGGGAAATTTTGCGTCAAAGCGGCTTGAGTAGCGGTTCCCGGCCTGATCGATCTCCCACGCGAGATTGGCAAACGGGAATTTATCCAGGCCGGGTTCACTGTTGGGTGGCTTGTCCCAGACAGGGTGTATGTTTTCGCCGATCGACAGGATGTGGCCGAGTTCATGCAGCAGGATGTACTGAATGGCATTCTTGCGATTGTCCTGTGCAGGGATTTCAATTCGGGCTTCGAGCCTGACGCCGCTATCCGGCTTGAATGGCGTGTTTTCCTTCCAGGTGGCCCAGGCATTGGCGGTTTGCTTCGAGAGCACATCCATGTCCAGCACGATCAGGCCCGCATCGCGTTCGCCAGCATTGCCACGGACATAATCGGTATAGCCCGTTCCGCCCAGATCCTTCACGAAATAGATTCCCGCCAGCTTCGGGTCGATGAGGGACTTGACGAGGGGAGGCAATTCGGCAATCGCGTCGCGCACGTCGCGCGCGAAGTCATCGGGAAGGATGGCGGCGTGCGGGCTATTGGGATATCCCTCGGCCATGTTGTCCAGATTGAGAAACACCAGAAGCTCGTCCGGCGCAGTGCCGAATCGCTGCTCCAGCGGCTTGGCAAAAGCCGCGCTCCAGAAGGCCCTGGTCCGGGTGGGGCTCTTGATGCGCTCGGCCTTGGCGCACTTCAAGTCGGTCTTCATGCACGGCAGGGCAGGCGGCGCCTGCGCCTGCACCAGACTGGCCGACAACATTGCCGCCGAAGCGATCAGTAGTTTCAATTGGTCACCTCCAAATCATTGCGGTGCAGGATCATGACAGCACACGCACAGCTTGTTTCCATCCGGATCGCGAAAATACGCGCCATAGTAGTTCGCGTGGTATTGCGGACGCAGTCCGGGCTGCCCCTCACAAATTCCGCCGCCGGCCAGTGCAGCGGCATGGGTCTGGTCCACTATGTCCCGGCTGGCGGCGAGCAGCGCAGTCATGTTGCCATTGCCCGGCGCGGCGGCTTTTCCGTCGAAGGGCCTGCCGATCAGGAACAGGGGACGTGACTGATCCGGCGATATCCAGCCCGCCCAATGCTGGCCGGGCTCATTGAATTTCAAGCGCAGGCCGAGTGGATGCAGGATCGCCGAATAGAACCTGAAGGCGCGATCGAAGTCGGTGATGCCGACGAAAACGTGTGAAATCATGGTGCTCCCTGCTTCTGCCGCGATGGACGCATAATGTTCCGGGATTCATGTCGTACCTGCAAGTAATGCTTGCCAAACTTTCCGAGAATTCATCATGCCCCTGTCCCGCCACCCGCTTGCCGCGTCGCTGCGCGCATCCGACACCGGCAAGATTGTCAGCGCCCGCGAAGCCGTGCGGCTGATCCGCGATGGCGATACCGTTGCCACCAGCGGTTTCGTCGGCATCGGCTTTGCCGAGAATATCGCGGTCGCGCTGGAAGAGCTGTTTCTCGAGAGCGAGGCCGAGGACCCGCAAGGGCTCGGCATTCCGCGCAACCTGACGCTGGTGTACGCCGCCGGCCAGGGCGACGGCAAGGACCGCGGCCTCAACCACTTGGGACACGATGGACTGGTAGGGCGCGTGATCGGCGGCCACTGGGGGCTGGTGCCGAAGCTGCAGCAGCTCGCCGTCTCCAATCGCATCGAAGCCTACAATCTTCCGCAGGGCGTGATCACCCACCTGTTCCGCGACATCGCCGCCGGCAAGCCGGGCACGCTCACCCGCGTCGGGCTGGGCACCTTTGTCGATCCGCGCTTCGGCGGCGGCAAGCTGAACGAACGCACCACCGCGGAGCTGGTCCGCATCATGGAAATCGACGGCGAGGAATATCTTTTCTACAAGGCCTTTCCGATCCACGTCGGCATCATCCGCGGCACCACCGCCGATCCCGACGGCAACATCACCATGGAAAAAGAGGCGCTGACGCTGGAAGCGCAGGCGATCGCCATGGCGGCGCACAATTCCGGCGGCATCGTCATCGCGCAGGTGGAGCGCATCGCCGAGCGCGGCACGCTCAATTCGCGCCAGGTAAAGATCCCCGGCGTGCTGGTGAATTGCGTGGTGGTCGCGGAGAAACCCGAGTACCACATGCAGACCTTCATCGAGCAATACAACCCGGCGTTCTCCGGTGAATTGCGGGTGCCGATGTCGGTGATTCCGGCCATGCCGATGAGCGAGCGCAAGGTCATCGCCCGCCGCGCCGCGCTGGAGTTGCGCGCCAACGCCATCGTCAATCTCGGCATCGGCATGCCGGAGGGCATCGCTTCGGTTGCCGCCGAAGAAAAGATTTTTGACCTGCTGACGATGACCGCCGAGCCGGGCGTGATCGGCGGCATCCCGGCCGGTGGCCTGAATTTCGGCGCGGCGGTCAACACCCAGGCCATCATCGACCAGCCGAGCCAGTTCGATTTCTACGATGGCGGCGGGCTGGACATCGCCTTTCTCGGCCTCGCCCAGGCGGACCGCGAAGGCAACCTGAACGTATCGCGGTTCGGCCCGCGCCTGGCCGGCGCGGGCGGCTTCATCAACATCAGCCAGAGTGCGCGCAAGGTGGTGTTCGTCGGCACCTTCACCGCCGGCAATCCGGAGATCGCGATTCGCGATGGCCAGCTGACGATCCTCAATGACGGCCGTGCGCGGAAATTCATCGAGCAGGTCGAACACCGCACCTTCAGCGGGCCCGAAGCGCTGCGCCGGGGAACCGCCGTCCTGTACATCACCGAACGCTGCGTGTTCCGGCTGTGTCCGGAAGGCCTTGAGCTGATCGAAATCGCCCCGGGCATCGACCTCGAGCGCGACATCCTCGCGCACATGGCATTCAAACCCGTCATGAAAGGCGCCCCGGCGCCGATGGACGAACGCATCTTCGCCGATGGCCCGATGAACCTGCGGCCGGCGCTGCTGGATCTGCCGCTGGACGAGCGCCTGACCTACGATGCGGCGGGCAACGTCTTCTTCGTCAATTTCGAAGGCCTTTCGGTGCACAGCAAGGCCGATATCGAACGCGTTCGCGCGGCAATCGAAGGCAAGCTGTCGGCGCTTGGGCACAAGGTCTACGGCGTGGTCAATTACGACCGGTTCAGCATTGCCCCGGAACTCATCGACGACTACATCGGCATGGTGAAAGGCCTGCTCGATCGCTACTACCTCGACGTCACGCGCTACACCTCGAGCACCTTCCTCAGGCTCAAGCTCGGCGAGGCGCTGGCAAAGGGCAATGTGGCGCCGCACCTGTATTCGAGCGTGGTCGAGGCGCAGGCGCACCTGGGGGCGGGGTGACCAAGCCCTCAGCCGCGATCAGGCCGCCACACGCGACAACAATCCTGGGAGCACGGTATTGAAAACAGACCGGGGTTCGCCGGGAAAATGGCATTGGCCCCATACCTTTGCCAGCACCATTGCCCTGATCGGCTGGCTGTCGATGCCGTCGCTGGCGATCGCCGAAACCGTCCACTATTTCGTCGTGAAGGAAGCGCTCGACGGCAGTCTCTCCATCGTTTCCCACCAACTGGTCAGTGTCAGCGGCGCATTGACATCGAACACCTCGGCCATCCTGCCCGGCCGGCTGGAAAGCCAGCTAACCGCGAACGTGCGGGACAAGACGACCGGGACCACGCTGTTAGACGCCGTCGCAACAACTTCTCCCTGGCTGCGAGGGGAATTTCACGGCGACCCGGAGATTGACGGCCACCATTTGCCGGTCGACGAAAGGCTGTATGTAATTCGTGCGCCGATCAAGAACGGATCGGTGATGCGACTGAGCGGATTTCGCGGCACCTCACTCGATCCGATCCCGTCGCAGGTGCCGGGCAATGGGGCGGTGACCCGCAGCGCGGCGGCCGCGCTGGAAATCGATCTTGATGCTTACACCGTCGAGCCGTTGAAAGCGTATGGCGCGGCTGGCGCGATCCCGCCGCCGCTTCCGCCGGGTGCGTCCACGGGAAACCTGTACCTCACCGGAAATCCGGCCAACCGCCTTGACCTGCTGATCGTGGGGGAGGGCTACACCGCCGCGCAGCAAGCCTTGTTCATCCAGCACGCGACCACGATGATCGATGGCTTTCTGTCGATTTCGCCGTACAGCGATTTCCGTCACCTGGTCAATGTGGCGTGGCTGTTTGTACCCTCGAACCAGTCCGGCGCTGACAAGCCGGCCTGCGCGGAAACGCCGGCGTCCCCGGTGGTCAGCGTCGATACCGCCTTCGACGCGACCTTTTGTTCGAGCGGGATCCGCCGCCTGGTCACGATCAACACGTCCAAGGTGCTGACCGCCGCAGCGGGCGTGCCCGACTGGGACAAGATCCTGGTGCTCGTCAATGACGGCGAATATGGCGGATCCGGCGGCAGCATCAGTGTCGCCACCACCAACCCCTCCTCGACGGGGATCATGCAGCATGAGTTCGGGCATTCATTCAGCCTGTTGGCCGACGAATACACCACGGCTTTCCCGGGCTACCCGGCCTGCAGCGACCTGACCGTGGTGAAGACCTGCGAGCCGAACGTCAGCAACCAGACCGATCGCAATCTGCTGAAATGGACCGGTTGGGTCGCTGCGGCAACGTCGATTCCGACGCCGGGCGCGCTGGCCGATCCGATCGCGGCGGGCCTGTGGGAAGGCGCGCGCTACTTCACGACAGGCATGTATCGCCAGTGTTTCAACGGCATCATGCGCAACCTGGGCAGGCCTTTCTGCCATATCGACGGCGAAGCGTTCGTCAAGCGGCTTTACGGCGGCGGCTGGGGAGCGCCCAGCCAAGGCGTGAAATTCATCGAGCCGGGGGCATTGCCTTCGGTGGCGTCGGTCAATGCGCCGGACCAGACAAACGTCATATTTCAGGCATCCCTGGCCGGGTCGCTCGCGGCGAGCGGCTTGACGGCAACCTGGCTGGTGGACGGAAACGTGATCCAGGTGGACCCCAGTGCGCATGGCGCGCAGGTCGGATTCAGCTACCTGGTTCCGGATGCCGCCACCCACAGCGTGGAATTGCGCGTCAGCGACAGTACGCCGCTGGTGCTGGTCACGCCGATACGTTCCCAGAACTGGACGGTGACCGGGGTTTCGGCCGGTTCGTGTGTCTATGCGCAGGACGCGGCGACCGGCACCGTCGGTGTCACCGCGACCGCCGGTTGCTATTGGTCCGCCGTCAGTAACGACAACTGGATCGGCGTCACGGCTGGCGCGTCGGCCACGGGCACCGGCAGCGTCGGCTATTCGGTCCCCGCCAATACCGGCCCCGGCGCGCGCACCGGCACATTGTCCATTGCCGGGCAGACGTTCACGATTACCCAGGTTGCCGGGCGGGTCCCCGACGCGCCCGTCATCGGCAGCGCCGGGCCCGGCGACACGCAGGCGTTCGTCTATTTCACCGCCCCCGCATCGATAGGCAGCACGCCGATTTCCGGCTATACGGCAACCTGCAATCCCGCCGGGGCCAGCGCGAGCGGCCTCACCGCGCCCATCATCGTCACCGGGCTCGGTAACGGAATATCGCAATCCTGCTCGGTGACCGCTACCAATGCGTCCGGCACCGGCGCCGCGTCGGCAACAGCCGGTGTGACGCCCTCCGCCTCCGCGCCGCCCGCACTGCTCAGCGTGAAGTCTCGCAAGACACACGGGGGCGAGGGTCCCTTCGATGTGCCGATCGATCTCACGCAGTCAATTTCGCTGCAGGTGACCGTCGAGCCGCGCGGCATCGGCAGCGGCCACACGCTGGTGTGGCAGTTCAGCGGCTCGATCGGCTCGCCGGGCAGTGCCGGCATCACGCCGATTGGCATGGCGACGGCAACTTCTTCGGCCAATGAGATTTTTGTAACGCTGACCAACGTACCCGACGAACAGCGCGTCACCGTCACCTTGCAGAATGTAAACGGCACGTTGAATCCGCCGCCGGTATCGATGGGCTTCCTGGTCGGGGATGTGAACAACACGCGTTCGGTCAACGCGAGCGACATCAGCGGCCTCAAGGCGCGATCGGCACAGACCGCGTCGGCCGCCAATTTCAGGTTTGACCTGAATGCGTCGGGCGCGGTGAATCAGTTCGACATTTCAGCGGCCAAGGCGCGGTCCGGGCGCGTGCTTCCGTAACACCGAGGGGGTGCCGCCCCGACCTGCCCTGGGATAGCCCCATCGCCTGTCGAGGCCGCTTAGTGGCTATCCGCCGGGTTTACCCAAAGGAAACTCTGATCAAGTCTAATTTGAATGTGGTTCGACAACCCTTGCCCGCTGCATCGGGCTCGGGCGCTCGGCAGCGTCGCGCATGTGCGACGAAACCCTGCCTCACGTACCACGAACGGAATCAAATAGTCACCGTTCGTCCCCCGCTTCAAGCATGCGAGGGCAGGCTCTGAGCCTGTCGAAGGACCTAATCAGAGCTTCCCAAGGTCGAAGTGATCAAGGTTCATCACCTTGTCCCACGCCGCCACAAAGTCACGCGTGAACGCTTGCGGCGAGTCGCGGCATGCATGAACTTCCGCGAGGGCGCGGAGCTGGGAGTTCGAACCGAAGACGAGATCGACGACCGTACCCGTCCACTTGAGTTCGCCCGTCGTCCGATCACGCCCTTCGAGCACGCCTTCGGATGCGGCGGACTTCTGCCACGTCGTGGTCATGTCGAGCAGATTCACGAAGAAGTCATTGGTCAATGCCTCGGGACGCCTGGTGAAAACACCGTGTTTGGACCGCCCGGCGTTTGCATTCAGGGCGCGCAGGCCACCGACCAGGACCGTCATCTCGGGAGCGGTCAGCGTCAGCAGGTTTGCCCGATCCAGAAGCAGCTCAGCCGCCGATCCTTCCTGCCCGGCCCGGAGGTAGTTGCGGAATCCGTCTGCCTTCGGCTCCAGCACGGCGAACGAACTCACATCGGTCTGCTCCTGCGAGGCATCCATGCGCCCCGGCGCGAAGGGAACCTTGACGTCCTGGCCGGCCTGTTTCGCGGCGGCCTCGATGGCGGCGCATCCGCCCAGCACGATCAGGTCGGCAAGCGAGATTTTCTTCCCGCCGGACGGCGCGCCGTTGAAATCCTTCTGGACCGCTTCCAGCTTCCGCAGGACTATCGCGAGTTCGGCCGGCTGGTTCACTTCCCAATCCTTTTGTGGTGCCAGGCGAATACGCGCGCCGTTGGCGCCACCGCGCTTGTCGCTGCCGCGGAACGTCGACGCGGACGCCCAGGCCGTGGTGACCAGTTGGGAGATGGAAAGACCGGAAGCGAGGATCCTGGCCTTCAGGGCGGCAATGTCCGGCTCATCGACCAGCGGGTGATCCACGGCGGGAATCGGGTCCTGCCAGATCAGCACTTCCTTCGGCACCAGCGGGCCCAGGTAGCGGGCGACCGGGCCCATGTCACGGTGCGTCAGTTTGAACCAGGCGCGGGCGAAGGCGTCGGCCAGCTCCTGCGGATTCTGGTGAAAGTGGCGGGAAATTCTTTCGTAGACAGGGTCCATCCTCAAGGCGAGGTCCGCCGTGGTCATCATCGGGGCGTGACGCGTCGACGGATCATGCGCGTCAGGCACGGTCGCCGCGGCTGATGCGTCTTTAGGCGTCCACTGATTCGCACCACCCGGGCCCTTGGTCAGTTGCCAATCGTACTTGAAGAGAATGTCAAAGTAATCGTTGTCCCACCGGATGGGGTTGGTGGTCCACGCGCCTTCTATCCCGCTGCTGATCGTATCGACGCCTTTGCCGCTGCCGAACGTGTTCTTCCAGCCGAGGCCCTGCTCCTCGAGGTCGGCGCCCTCGGGTGCGGGGCCCACGTACTTGCCTGGATCGGCCGCGCCGTGGCACTTGCCGAAGGTGTGTCCGCCGGCGACGAGCGCAACGGTTTCTTCGTCATTCATGGCCATGCGCGCGAAGGTCTCGCGGATATCGCGTGCCGAGGCGACCGGGTCCGGCTTGCCATTCGGCCCTTCCGGGTTCACGTAGATCAAGCCCATCTGCACGGCGCCGAGCGGGTTCTCGAGTTCGCGGTCGCCGCGGTAGCGCTTGTCGCCCAGCCACTCGGCTTCCGGACCCCAGTAAATCTCCTCCGGCTCCCAGACGTCCGCGCGCCCGCCGGCGAAACCAACGGTCTTGAATCCCATCGAGTCCAACGCGACGTTTCCGGTGAGAACGATCAGGTCGGCCCAGGAGATTTTGCGGCCGTACTTCTGCTTGATCGGCCAGAGCAGGCGGCGCGCCTTGTCGAGGCTCACGTTGTCCGGCCAGCTATTGAGGGGCGCGAATCGCTGCGCGCCGGCGCCCGCGCCGCCACGACCATCCGCGATGCGGTACGTGCCGGCGCTATGCCACGCCATGCGGATGAAGAACGGCCCATAGTGGCCGTAGTCGGCGGGCCACCAGTCCTGTGAATCGGTCATCAGGGCATGCAGGTCCTTGATCACCGCATGCAGATCGAGGCTCTTGAATTCCTCGGCGTAGTTGAACACCTGGTCCATGGGATTGGACAGGGGAGAGGGCTGGTTCAGGATCTTCAGGTTCAGTTGATTGGGCCACCAGTCCGCGTTGGTGGTTGCGCCAGCCGCGGTGTTTCCGCGAGCACTGCCTGCGAACGGACATTTTGCTTCGTGAGACATGGTTCACTCCTCGTGTTGTTTGCCTTTGACACCCCGACGACACATGTCGCAGGTGAATGCGTGCAGATTACGCAGGCCCGCGCCATCTGGGAAATTGATTGATTGGATGCCTGGGATAGGCAGGGACTATTGCCGGGCAGCGGTGCGCCCGGCGGATGGAACACAACGCGACAGAAATTGGAGGTTTCGAGAAGTTTCCAATGGGCAAAGTCCGCATCCAGAGCGCCGTTTCAGCCGAAAATGCCTGGAAAGGCGCGCCAGTGCTTGAGTTTGCCGGCCGGCGCAATCGCGGTGTCAATACTTCGTCATTTGCCGGGAGGGTTGGGCGATGGCAGGTCTTTGGTCACCCGTTGTGCGGCACGTGGTGCAAACCGGCCATTGCAGAGACCGAAGCGGGCAGTAGCGGGACATCGCGGGTAAAAACGGGCGATAGCGCCACGCCGCACGCCTGCACGGAAGCGCGTGATCGCGCTATAGTGGCCCTGCACGGTTTGGCGTCTCGGCGTGTGACGCACCGCGCGAGAATTTCTTTAACCCTGATGGAGGCTTCGCCATGAGCAAGAGCAAGGACCAGAAGAAACAAACCAAGAAAGAACCTTCCAAAACACCGAAGGAAAAGAAAGAAGCCAAGAAGCTGAAGAAGAACGAACGCAAGTAACGCCCCCGGCGCACCGGGATGACCCTCGGCTCCCGGTGGCGCCCCGTTGGGTCAACGAATCGGCTGCGTGAACGACGTCGGCCGCGATGGTTGCATTGACGCGGATTGACGCGGCCGCCCGGTATGCTGCCGCCGGCGCAATCGCGGCGCGGCACGCAATTGCCAGGATCACCGATACCGCGGCGCGCGGACCGCCAAAGAAATTCCAGAAGGTCGCAATCAGGATTGGCCCGGCCGCGCGCGCGATGGCGGTCGGCATGGCCGGCACGCCGTTCAGCTTGGCGATATGCTCCCGGCTGATCGGGCGCGATTGCTTGCAGGAGTTTTCATGAAGCCTTTCGGCTGGGCCATCATCGGCCCCGGGCCCATCGCGCATAAGTTCGCCGAGGCCGTCACGCGCCTCGATGGCGCCACGCTCACCCGCATACAGGGCCGCGACCTCGCCCGCGCAAGCGCCTTCGCCGACCAGTGGTGCCGCGACAGCGCGGTATCCGGCCAAACCAATCCGCGCGCCACCGACAATATCGACCTGGTGCTGGCCGACCCGGCCGTCGATGCCGTCTACATCGCCACGCCGCACGCTTTTCACGCCGGCGCGATACGGCGCTGCCTGGAAGCGGGCAAGCCGGTTCTGTGCGAAAAACCGCTGGTGACCGATGCGGTGAGGGCGGGCGAGCTGATCGCCTTCAGCCGGCAACGCGGGGTGTTCCTGATGGAAGCGGTCTGGACCCGGTTCCTGCCGATTTATGCGCAGGTGCGGCAGTGGCTGCAAAGTGGAGAGATTGGCGCCGTGCGTTCGATGCAATCGAGCTTCTGTTTCAACGCGCCCTTCAATCCCGCCTCACGGCTGTTCGATCCCGCGCAGGCCGGCGGCG
>JBDTSU010000044.1:0-15819 GCA_039930965.1 Betaproteobacteria bacterium | reverse complement strand
TCGCCGAGACCGAACGCGAGACGGCGCTGATGAATCGCGAGACGGCGGCGATCGAACGCGAGACGGCCAACTATAACGCCGGCACCGCCCGGGAGCCGCTGCGGGTCGAGGTCATCGGCGGCGGCGGCGGCGGCGGCGAGAGCGGGGCCTGACCATGGCCGTGCCTTAGTTTGCGGCTTGGCCCACCGGCGAGCGCCCTCCACGGCGTGCGCCGGTCTTTTTTTTGGAATCTGACGGAACGGTGCAGACTGTTCCCTTTGACGCGAGGATCATCCGGCACCAACGCCGACGCGAACCCACGGTTAGGTGCGCCGCAGCATTTATGCGCGTATAATCGCGTTCGGTGGAGTTAGAAACGCCCGAAAAAGCGCGAAAATTTGGTCAGAAAGTGTCCAAATAAGTCCTGTTAATCCGCAGGTCCCTGGTTCGAGCCCAGGTCGGGGAGCCATAGAATTCAATGACTTAGCCTGCTTCCCTTGTTGGGCTTTTCTCTTCTGACGGCCGCGTAGACGGTGTGCAGGTTTTCCCGGTCAATGTGAGGCGGATTTTCCGCCTGACGCTTTACGTGGAGCATATGTCATGCAAGAAATCATGCAATACCTCAAAAAGAACGGCCAGCGGTTCGACTCTGAAATCGCCGCCGCGACCGGAATTCCCCTGACCAAAGTGCGGGGCATGCTGTCTGACCTGTCCGCTCAGGGAGAAATCTCGCGTTGCAGCGTGACACGCTTCAACGACGGTAAGAAGATCGAGGGGATGCTGTGCCGCGTGGCAGGATACATCCCGCCGAAAAGCCCGGGCCGTAAACCCGGCGCCTGATCTCGGGCGCACCACCAAAGCCGCGCAGGTTTATGGGCGCGGTGTGCCCGCAAGTAAACACGAAACCGTTGTGATCCCACAACGGTTTTGTGCCGTTATAACCGGTAACTCAGTATCGATTCGACTTCTCTGGCCACGCCGCGAATGTACGCCGGCGTAGCGCGGTGTTCGACTCTCTGCCAGCTCAACGGGCGAGGAATCTGCTTCCCAGACCCAGTGCCATTTGGGCAAGCCCGAGCATGCCGATTTGCCGCCGCAGGACAAGTCCCGCCAGCGCAAACACGGTGCCGGTAAGCAGCCAGTGCTCCTTCGCATAGCGCAGTCCCGTTAGCACCAAGTCGGCTTTTGCTGCCTGCGGTGCGAGCGATTCGATGCTATTGAAGGCGCGCAAGCGATATCCTGCCGCATTGCCGACTAGCCGGATACGTTCCAGTTCCAGTCGGTCGAGCCGGTCTGAAAACCTGGCGTCAATCACTGTTCGCCCCGGTGAACGCGTTGAGCACGTCGCGATCCTTGCGCAACTCGTCACGGGTGATGCCGAATGCCGGCGGTTTCGCGGCCGTCAGCGCGGCCCACGAGCGCCACATGACGGCGCCGATGACCAAAAAAATCACGCCAGGCGCCAGCACCGCGAGCGCATGGCTCCAGTCCCAAAGCACCAGCACCAGCCATGCGGCAGCGAACAGGCTCGCGAACGTGAGGGCCAACGCGCCAACGATCATTCTCAGCATGATGCGCGTCTGCCAGATGCGCTCGGTCTCCCATTCGTTGGCGGCCAGCGCGCATTTGTTCTCGACGAGCGCAAGCAACGTGACGCCCAATCGCGCGGCCGATGCCAGCACGCCGCGCGGTGCGTCGGGGTTGGGATTGGCACTCATGCTTTCGCGACCGGTTGGTGCACGACGTTGTCCCGCGTTTTCCTGCCGTGCCGCTTGACGGGCTATCGACGGGCAACGACCACGCCGAGCAGGAAACCGATGCCGGCCGCAATGCCGACTGCCTGCCACGGATTTTCGTGTGCATAGTGATCGACTTCCTTGGCCGCGTGCCTTGCCTTGGCCAAGGCAGCCTGCTCGGCATGCTCCAGTTCCAAGCGCATTTGTTTCAGGGATTCGGCGACGCGATCACGCGCGCCCGTGAGTTGGCCGCTGGTCTGTCCGGCGGTGGCCTTGAGCAGTTCTTCTACATCCGTCACGACGTTGCGGAAATCGCCTGCGAGCTTTTGACGGCTGCTGTCAATGGTGGTCGTGTTCATTTGAGTTCCTCATCTGGTTTATGTTGTCGCGGTGAATGGCGATCGGCAAACATTCTTTGCAACCATTCACCCGATTTCATTTTGTCCGCCTGCAAGCGCGGTGTTTTGACGATTGTCAACGGCAGGCAAAATTGCGCTCGACCGACGCCGGCGGCGACCATTCCCGAAGGCCTGGACGCGGTCGACTGCCGGTGGCGGACATTGCGCGGGGGGCGCGGGTGCGTCCCTGCGAAACGGTGGAGCACGATGCGCCAGCCGTATTGCCGAGGGGAAATCCTGAGCGGGAATCCGGATTCCGGATTCCTATTCGGTATCCCTAGTGCGACATCAGCACCGGCACCGTCATGCTTTCAAGCAGCGTCCGGGTGACGCCGCCGAGTACAAATTCGAAAGTGCGCGAATGCCCGTAGGCGCCCATCACGATCAGGTCGCTGCTCAAGTCTGATGCCAGCGACAGAATCTGGTTGCCGACGTCCACCTCGGCGGATTTTTGCTGGCGGACATTTACGCGGACCCCATGGCGCGTGAGCCAGAGGCCGATATCCGCGCCCGGAAGTTCGCCCCAAGCTGAGTCGCCTTTCGGATTGAATGAGACCACATTGATTTCGCGCGCTTTCTTCAGCAGGGGCAAGGCATCGGCCACGGCCCGCGCCGATTCGCGCGTACCGCTCCATGCGATCAGGACCGACGACCCGCAAGTCTTGAACTCGCCGGCATAGGGAACCATCAGCACCGGCCGTCCAGCGCCAATGACCACGCTGGCGGCGAATGACGGATCGATCCGCAATTTCAGCGACGTATCGTCCTGTGTCATGAACAACAGGTCGGCATGGCGCGCATGCAAAATCACGTTGTTCAGGGTGTTGCCGCTGACCGTGCGCCACTCGATGGTGCGCCCTGATTGTTGCTCGGTCGCCGTAACCATTTGCCGCGCCTTCGCCTGCATCTGCTGATCCAGTTCCACCTGAAAGGTCAGCGCGGCGGCGGCACCGGGATCCATGGCTGCCGCAAACAGCGGCTGTTCAAGTGCGTAGACCGCAGCCAGATGGGCGTCGAAGCGGCCGGCAAGATCACCGGCGAGCCGCAACGTATGCTCGTTGCGGGCTTGTCCGTCCAGATGTACAAGTAGTGTTTTATAGGACATCGTCAACCTTCCGGGTAATGGTTATCGCATCGATCGGATCAACGCCGGTCAGGCACCCGCGAATGCGCGTGTGCCTGGCCGGCACCGGCTGGCCCCTCCGGCAATACTGCGTGTTCCACGACTCCCGCATCCACACGCCTTCGGCTGATCGAGCTTGCAGTCAGGTAAAGCATGTCGATTTCGGTATCCTGCAGGATTTCGCGGTGCGCTGTCCAGTATTCCACGGTGTTTTGCTGGTTGTCCTGCGAGCACTGCTGCCGTGCACCGCCGGTCGTCGGCGCGCTGGCCGTCTTGCCCGCCCGAGCCTTTCGTCAGAGCTTCATCTCCGGTTGTGTCCAGGTGGTGCGCTCATGCTGCTCCTGGCATGAAAGGCATCGCTCGGCGCTTGGCAGCGCGAGCAGGCGCTTGTAGCCAATCGGGGCGTGACACGTGACGCACTTGCCGTATGAACCGCCCTTGATCGCGGCGCGCGCGGCCTCGATGGACATCAGTTCATCGACATCGCGCATCACCATTCCGGTGTCGATGTCATCGAGCATGTCGGCCACGGATTGCGCCGAATCATCGCCCAGCGATTCAAGTTCGGGCAGGTCACGGCCATATTTCTCTTGAATGGCCTTGCGTACTTTGCGGCGCAGCACGCGCTCGCGATCGCCAAGGGCGGATTTGAGCTGGTTGATTTGAACGGTCGTCAGCATATGCACACCTTTTTCAGGCCCATTTTGCGACCCGATACACCATGGGAATGACACTCCCGTTGAACAACGGCGCCGGCGCGCCACGACAGGGGATCACGCGCCAGCAAACAGGCAGTCCGCACAAAGGCACCGCCGGAAAAGTCCCGCGATGCGGCCGAACATTCGCTGGCCCGGCGTGGCGGGTACGAAGTTTTTTGGCGTACCCGCCAATCCGTGCCTTACTGGACGCTGATCTGTTTGGACAACGTGCCCGGTTTTTTCGGCAACGTCAGGTTAAGCACGCCCTGGTCATATTTGGCCTTCACGCCCGCGGCATCGATGTCCTGACCCAGCGAGAATGAACGCTCCACGCGGCCATATTGCCGTTCGGTGCGCAGCCATTTTTCACCTTTCTGCTCGGTTTCACGTTTGGTTTCAGCGCTGATCGAAACGATGTTGCCGTCAACGGCAACATTGATGTCTTCTTTTTTCATTCCGGGAATGTCGGCCTTCACTTTGTATTCGCCGTCGGTTTCGCTGACGTCCACTTTGATATCGAAATCCGGGCCGAGCGTGCGAAGCGGGCGCGGCAAGCCGCGGAACACATCGGGAAACGCGGAGAAGGTCGGGAATGTGTCGGTAAACGGATCAAACCTGATCAGATCGTTCATGTTGAAACTCCTTCGGTATTGCGAATTTGCAGTAGGCGCATCCGCGATGGCGCCGGCGTGATCCGCTCTGGCATGCGGGAGCGTGATAACAACGCATTGAAAATGCTAGCCATGTGGCCGGCACGCATGTTGACGATTGTCAAGAACCCGAAATGCGGCGGATCGCAACGGTCCGGCGCGTGGCTGACCGATGTCGGCGCCGGGGCGAATCAGTTTTCGCGCTTCCTTGCCGATTTCGCTTTTCGGGCGCGGATGCGCGCCGGACGCAGTTCAAGCTCGGTGGTGATTTCCCGCTCAATGACGCTGGTGACCTGAGTCAGGTCGCGCGCGATTTCGGCGATCAAGTCATCCAGCGCCACAATTCCCATCAACACGCCGGCCTTGTTCACCACCGGCAACCTTCGGACGCCTTTGGAATTCATCAGGGCAAGGGCTTCGCGGATGTCCTGGTCACCTTTGGCCACGACCAGCGTGCGGTTCAGCAAGTCATCCAGCAGAAAGACATTTGGATCCAGATCGAGTGCGACGATCGCGACAACGATGTCGCGATCCGTGACGATACCGATTGGCTTGGGAGACACGGCATCGTCGTCGACGACCACCAGTGCGCCTGCATGGCCTTCGCGCATTCTTTGCGCCGCGGCGGTAATCGTCATTTCGCGAGAGGCGATTTGCACGGGAATTTTGCACAAGGTGGAGAGCTTGGTCATGATGTGCACCTGAAAAGATGACTCGTAAGCGGAGCATAGTCTTTCCCGCCAATGTGCATTTGACGATACTCAAGCAGTCCGCAATCGGGAAAGTACATCGCAAGGAAAGCATGCATCGTCGCAACTATCTCGCGAAGTCGTCCCACAACTTCGCCCAGCCTTCCGCACCCACCAGCGGAACGAAACGTACATCCGCTATGCCCTCGGTGTCATATTGAAGTTCCGTAATGCGTGTGACCCTTACCAGCTCCTGGTGACGCCTGTCACTTCCGACCGGAATCACCATCCTTCCACCTATCTTGAGTTGCGACTTCAGGGACTCCGGCAATTCGGGGCCGCCGGCCGCTACGACGATCGCGTCGTAGGGTGCATGATCTGTCCAGCCTCGAGTCCCGTCAGCGTGGCGCACGTGCACATTGCGACAGCCGAGCGCGGACAGCGCAGAAGCGGCCTTCTCAGCGAGTTGCCCGATGCGCTCGACCGAATAGACCTCTTTCGCGATCTGCGCGATTACTGCTGCCGCATAACCTGATCCGGTGCCAATCTCGAGCACCTTTTCGCCGCCGCGTAGGGCCAGTGCTTCGATCATCAATGCGACAACGTAAGGCTGCGAAATCGTCTGTCCGTCCGCGATCGCCAACGGTGCGTCCTGATAGGCGAACTCGCGAAGTTGCTCTGGCACAAACATCTCTCGCGGGACTGCCTGCATCGCTTCAAGTACCAGTTGCGACTCGATTCCGCGTCCCGCAATTTGACTCTCAACCATTGCGCGACGGCGTTGCGAAAAATTGATGTGGTTCATTTGTCATGCCTTCACGAAGAACTTCACGGGGAAAGAAGCGATACGAGAAAATGATCGCAGCCACGGCACTGTCGGAGTACTCACGTGGCTGGCCAAGATGCGGAATTGGCCGTAGCCGGCCGGAAAACCAGGACTGGAATCAATGACAGCGCGATGACCACGTTGGGCACGTCGCCAGGAAAATATCCTGGCAATGCAGCGACGAGTACGCGAGCCCATTGAGTTCAGCCCACATTTGTGCCTTTCCGCGGCATCGTTGATTGCCACGACCAAAAGATGCTCGCTGGCTGCAGGCGGTCCCTTGAACGATTCATTCGCAGTGTGTGCGAATTGCTCGATCGCGCGAAGTTGCTTCCGTTTGCTGCGACAGGCGGATTGGCTGAAGTCGGCTTCGAACAGAGTGCCTGGTGCGAACGCGGCATGTTCGATGACGCGCAGCGTGTATTCCTGCGGCGCGATAAATCCGGCAACTTCCACGCCCGGATTGCTGGAAAGCACAACCGGGGCCTGCGCGGATAGCAGGGAGTGTCCAGAACTGTGGTCTGGCGCAAGAGTGTTTCTGAACATGAGTTCGCCCAGCGAGTCATCGTCAGCAACGGTGCCGCCACGGGGCGTACCGTTATCTGTCCGTTCACCAGTATTGACGCGTGGTGGCACCTCGTTTTGACGTGCGTCAAGCTAAGTGGCTGGTCCTGACGCCAGACTGGAGCGACCATGAATACATTCCGCCAATGGCATGGATAATGAGTTAGCAAGGGTGAATCCGTTCGGTGTGGATGGTGGAAAATGGCAGGTGTGCCAACGGCCAATCAAGAAATTTGCCGGACTCGCGATGACGTCTGCCTTCGTGCCCATGGTGGCCGCGGCAAGTCAATTCCGTTTTTCGGCGCGTGATATCAGGAAATTTGGCAGTTAGCCGCAATCGGTTATGCTCTTGCCGCATCGACAACAATCCTGAATCCCGACATTGAACCCGAGAAGAATGCCTAATCACGGCCGGTTACCCGTCAATTGTCCACGGCCTCATTGGCAGCGCCAGCGCACGCTGGCCGGGATGCTTCTTCGCGTGCCAACGCGCCTGGACTGACCGGAGATGTGCGGAATCGCCGGTATCCTGAGTCAGGCAAACGCCAAGCGGCCCGAACAGGACGAGTTGGTGAAGATGATCGGGCGTTTACACCACCGCGGACCCGATGGCACCGGTTTCCTGGTGGAGGGGCCGGTGGGGCTGGCGCACGCCCGCCTGAGCATCATCGACCTGGCCGGCGGCCAGCAGCCGATTCACAACGAAGACCGAAATATCTGGGTGGTCTTCAATGGCGAGATTTTCAACTACGTTGAATTGCGTCGCGACCTCGAGGCTCAGGGTCACCGCTTCTATACACAGTCCGATACCGAAGTCATCGTGCATCTGTTCGAGCAGTACGGGGAACGATTTGTCGAATACCTGAATGGGCAGTTCGCCATCGCCCTGTGGGATACGCGGCGGCAGTTCTTGCTGCTGGCGCGCGATCGCACCGGCATCCGGCCACTCTTCTATGCGGAGGCTGCCGGATGTTTGCCTCGGAAATCAAGGCGCTGTTCTCCCTGCCGGAGGTGCGGCGCCGCATGCGGTCGCGGGCCCTGGCGGAAATTTGTACCTATTGGTCAGCGCTTGCGCCGAACACGGCGTTTGAAGGGGTGCTGTCGCTGCCGCCCGGGCACATCATGACAGTGGCCGGTGGCGTCAAGTGCATCAGTCGATATTGGGACTGGACCTTCCCCAAAACGGTGCCAACCCGGCGGGATGAAGCCAACTGCGCCCGAGAATTGCGTGAAACGCTGATCGATGCCGTCAAGCTGCAATTGCGTGCCGACGTGCCGGTGGGCGCATACCTGAGCGGTGGCCTGGACTCATCAATCATCACGTCCATCATTCACAACTTTACCGATACCCCGCTACGGACCTTTTCTGTCACGTTCGAGGACGCGGAATTCGACGAAAGCGCCTATCAGCGCGAGCTGGTGGCATACCTCGGCACCGATCATACGTCGCTACGGTGCGCGCGTGCCGACATCGCCGGCGCCTTCCCCCGCACCGTCTTTCATGCGGAAACTCCCATCGTCCGCACGGCGCCGGCACCGTTGATGCTGCTGTCCGGTCATGTGCGCGCTTGCGGATACAAGGTGGTCCTGACCGGCGAGGGAGCCGACGAAGTATTTGGCGGTTATGATATTTTCAAAGAGGCGAAGATCCGCCGTTTCATGGCGCGCGAGCCGGCCTCGACCATTCGGCCGCGCATCCTCGAGAGGCTCTATCCGTACCTGAAACACTCGCCAGCAGCCGGCCGCGCGTTCACAGAGGCATTCTTCAAGGAAGGCATGGAACATGCCGGCGAGCCGTATTTCGCTCACCTGCCGCGCTGGCGGACCACGCAACGAATTGGCCAGTTTTTTTCGGCCGACCTGCGGGCGGCGATCGGCCCGTGGGACCCGTACGTGGCGATCACGCCGACGCTGCCGCCGGACATCGCCGACTGGATCCCCATGGGCCGCGACCAGTACGTGGAGGCGCACACGCTGATGAGCGGCTACCTGCTGTCCTCGCAAGGCGACCGCGTCGCGATGGCCAATTCCGTCGAGGGACGATTCCCGTTTCTCGATCACCGGCTGATCGAGTTTGCCAACCGCTTGCCGCCACAGCTCAAGATGCATGGACTGACCGAAAAGTACCTGCTGAAGAAGGCCATGGCCGGACTGCTGCCGGAATCAGTACTTGCGCGTACCAAGCAGCCTTATCGCGCGCCGGACAGCGAGAGTTTCTTTCATGCCGGGCGGCCGGTCGAGTACGTGGCGGAGCTTTTCAGTCCGTCGAGCATCGCCGCCGCCGGATATTTTGACCCGGTTGCGACCCGCAAGCTGTTTGAAAAGTGCCGCGCGGGACGAGCCATCGGGTTTGCCGACAACATGGCGTTTGTCTCGATCCTGTCGACGATGTTGTTGCATGATCAATTCATTCTTGGGCATGGACTCGATGCGGCGGCCGAACAGCCCGGGCTGACCGTCGCCTAGCCGATCATGACTGGCCGCCGTCAATTGTTGGTACACCAGCCCTTTTTCGAGACAGTCACTCGCCTGCCGGACAAGGTCGCGCTGGTTTGCGATGGGCAACGCCATACCTATGGTGAGTTGGCGGCGCGCGTCGGGCAATTGGCGGGGTTGCTGAAAGAGGCAGGAATCGGGCGCGGCGACCGGGTGGCCCTGTTCCTCGACAACAGTGTGGAGTTCATTACCGGGCTGCTGGCGGTTTCCAGCATTGGCGCCGTGTTCATGCCGGTCAACGGGCTGACGAAACAAGAGAAATTGGCGTACATGCTCAATGATGCGCGCGCGGCCGCGCTCATTACCCACGCAGTCCTGCAGGCGGCATGGGCCGGCGCGCTGGCCGCCAATACCAGCGTGCGCGCCTGTCTGGTGGTGGACGGCGGTGTAGACGTGGCCAGGATCGAGCCGCGCTGCCTTGCCTATCCGCCAGCACGCCCGGCACCGGCTGCGTTCGTATTCCGGCAGGTGGACAGCGTGCCGACAAGCGAAACAGATCTCGCCAGCATCATCTACACCTCCGGTTCGACCGGTGATCCGAAGGGCGTGATGCTGTCACACCTGAACATGATGTCGGCGCTTCGTTCGGTGCTGGCCTACCTGCCGGTCCGGGAAGACGACATCATCATGTGCGTTCTGCCGCTCGCATTTGGCTATGGCCTCTATCACTGGCTGCTGGCGGCGAAGTCTGGCGCCACGTTGGTCCTGGAAAGCTCTTTTGCATTTCCGCTCAAGGTCGTGCAGGTCATGGCGGCAGAACGCGCGACTGTTTTTCCCGGTGTGCCGACGATTTACACCCAGCTCCTCAACATCAAGGGGCTGGACAAATTCGATCTTTCCGCGTTGCGTATCCTCACCAATGCGGCCGCGGCCATCTCGGAGGAGCATATCAGGCGCCTGCGTCGGACATTTCCGCAGGCCGATTTCTACTCGATGTACGGCCTCACCGAATGCAAGCGGGTGACATTCTTGCCTCCCGATCAACTCGATAAACGGCCCGGCAGCGTGGGCCGCGGCATGCCCTATCAAGACCATTGGCTCGCCGACGAATCCGGGGAGCCGCTGGCGAACGGTTGCACGGGAGAGCTGGTGGTGCGCGGGCCGCATGTGATGCGCGGCTATTGGGAAAAGCCCGACCAGACCGCGGAGCGGCTCAGACCGGCACCGGCATCCACGGGGTATGCGGGTGAATTGGTCTTGCATACCGGCGACCTGTTCCGCACCGACGCGGAAGGCTGGCTCTATTTCGTCGCGCGCAAGGACGATATCGTCAAGACGCGGGGCGAGAAGGTCAGCCCGCGCGAAGTCGAGAACGCCATTTACGCGCTCGACACCGTGCTTGAGGTCGCCGTAATCGGCACACCGGACGAACACCTCGGCGCCGCGATCAAGGCTTTTATCGTTCGCCAACCTGGCGCGGAACTCGGCGAACGCGACGTCATTCGCCACTGCCTGTCGCGGCTCGAGTCTTTTATGGTGCCGAAGTATGTAGAATTCGTAACAGAATTGCCGAAAACCGACACCGGCAAAATCAAGAAGACCAGTCTTCGCTGACCGGCAAGACCCGCCCGGCGGCGCAAGCCTTTGACATAGGGAGCCTTACCAATGCAAGACGTGAAACAGGCGGTTCGCCAATTCCTGCTGGACAATTTCCTGATGGGGAGCGGCGCCGTTATTGCGGACGACGCGTCGTTCATGAAAGGCCATGTGCTCGATTCCAGCGGTTTCATGGAGCTCATACTCTTTCTTGAGGAATCGTTTGGCGTCAAGGTCGAGGATGCCGAATTGGTCCCGGAAAACCTCGATAGCCTGAATAATATCGAGGCGTTTGTCGCGCGCAAGCGCGAAGCACGTGCGGCGGCCTAGTGGCCTGTAACAGCCAATTCGGAATTGAAAGGCGTATCTGGGCGAGCCGGATGCACGAAGTGAGCCGCGCCGAAGTGCCGTCGCGACTTCGCAAGGCGAGCGACACCGCAACCGGCCGGCCAGACTCGCAAGGCAGTTTCGAATTGGCGGTTACAGGCCACTAGTGTTGTGAGCTGGAAATTCACTGACTTATTCCAGAGAACGTGACATGGACATGGATAGACAATTGAACCCCGCTGGTATTGAAAATTCGCGCAGGAAGCCGCCATCCGGCGTTGCGAATTTTTTGCAGCGAATTTCCAACTCACGACACTAAGTGCCCGGGGGATTGACTCAGTGACAGCAAACCCGATCGCTACCCTGCATCCAGGCATCCTCGCTCTGGATTACGAAGCGGAGGCCGACCGCATTGCCGCCCGCATGGTTGAAATCGTCGGTCGGGATCTGCGCCGGCGCGGCGTCGTAATCGCCATGTCAGGCGGCATCGACAGCTCGGTGTGCGCGGCGCTTGCCGTGCGCGCATTTGGCGCGGCCAAGGTCTACGGCCTGATGTTGCCGGAGCACGATTCCTCGTCGTTCAGCCTGGAACGCGCGACGGTATTGGCGAAACATCTTGGCATCACCTACGGAGTCGAGGACATCGGACCCACGCTGGAGGCACTCGGCTGTTACCGATGGCGCGACGACGCCATTCGCGCCGTGTTTCCGGACTACGGTGCGGGATGGAAGAACAAGATTGTCATCGCCGGTGGCCGGGACGGATCCTTCAATTATTTCAAGCTGGTGGTCCAGGCACCCGGCGGCGAGCTGCGCGAAGCGCGCCTGCCGCTGCGCGAGTACCAGCAGATTGTCGCGGCCACCAACTATAAGCAGCGGGTGCGCAAGACGGTCGAGTATTTTCATGCCGACCGCCTCAATTACGCCGTGATCGGCACGCCGAACCGCCTCGAATACGACCAGGGGTTTTTCGTCAAGAACGGCGACGGTGCGGCTGACGTAAAGCCGATCGCACACCTTTACAAGACCCAGGTCTATGCGATGGCACGACACCTTGGCCTGCCGGAAGAGATCTGCAACGCGACGCCAACAACCGACACCTACAGCCTGCAGCAGGGACAGGATGAGTTCTACTTCGCGCTGCACTACGACAAGATGGATGTCGCGCTCTGGGCGTTCAATCATGCGGTACCGGCGGACGAACTGGCGCGGTTCCTTGCCCTGTCGCCTGAGCAGGGGGCATTTATCTACTCGGATATCGTGGCAAAACGTCGCGCCACGCGCTACCTTCACGCCGCGCCGGTCCTGATCGAGCCGGTGACGGAAGTATCCCATTGATGGTTGCTGCCGCGCCTGCATACCAGACGACTGTGGCGGACCTGGCGATCGATGCGGAGCGGATCGTCGCGCTATGGCGCACCGGCCTGCGCCAAAACGCCATGCCGGAGGGCAAACTCGACTGGTATTACCGCAACAACCCGGAAGGCGCCCCGCTGGTGATTTTCCTGCGCCAGGCGGACACCGGGGAGACTGTCGGCGTGGCGTCCATTGGGCCGCGCAAAATTCGATTCGGCGCCAGGACGCTGCTGGCCGGTGCGCTGGTGGATTTTGTTACCCAGCCGGAACATCGAACATTCTTTCCCGCCATGTTCCTGCAAAGGGAAATGCGGCGCCGCGCTCTCGACGCGTACGCCATCGTGTTCGGCTTCCCGAACAAGAATTCACTGCCGATCGTTCGCCGGGTCGGCTATCGCTGCGTAGGGCAGATGGTGCGGCGCACGCGGGTGCTTCGTTCAAGCACTTATCTCGCCAAGTATCTGCCGGGCTGGGTGAGCCGCCTCGCGGGTGCCGCGATTGACGGTTGTCGTTGGACTGCGCTGTCGCTGCGCGGGCTTGTCAATACCGGCTATCAATCACAATGGCAGCCGCGGCCCGACGCCGCGTTTGACGGATTGTGGCAGCGAGCGGCTGCGCCTGGCGTGGTCATGGGGGTCCGTGACGCAGCCTTTCTCAAATGGCGATTTGTCGACGTCCAGTCGAAGTCTTTCCGGTTCTTCACACTGACTTCGTCCGCCGACGGAAAGTTGGCCGCCTACGCAGTCTGTGCCGCAGCCGGTACCGCGTTGCAGGTCCAGGATTTTCTCGTTGATCCCGCCCAGCCGTCCGCCGGCGCGCGGCTCTGGCGCGATCTGGCGCTGGAGGCCATTCGCATGGGGCATGCCAGCCTGTCCGTCGAACTACTGGGGAGTAACGAGCAGCAAGTTCAATTGGGCGCGGCGGGCTTCCTGGTGCGCGAAGGGCGCCCGGTCTATGCGTCGATTGCACCCGGATCTGGGGAAACGGCAGAATGGCCGACGGATGCCTCTACGTGGTACATGACGGAAGCGGACGATGACTGGTGATCCGTCCCGTTGTGCGAGCCGTGATACCCGGTTCCGGTACACACGGCGGCAAATGCGGCAGGGTGGAATAGGGATTGGTTGCGATTGCCGCATACATCGCGCATAAACCCAGCCATTCCTGACAGGATCTGTCAGGAGTGGCTGATAAAATGGATTCATGCCAATCCTGACTTATCCCAACTCCCCGTATCGACTCAATCAGCCGTTCCCACCGGCGGGCGACCAGCCGAAAGCGATCGAAAAACTGGTCGAGGGCATCAATGACGGGCTCGCATTCCAGACGCTGCTTGGCGTCACCGGATCCGGCAAGACCTACACCATGGCCAACGTCATTGCCCAATTGGGGCGTCCGGCGCTGGTGATGGCGCCCAACAAGACACTTGCCGCGCAGCTATATGCGGAAATGAAGGAATTCTTTCCCGAGAATGCGGTGGAGTATTTTGTGTCGTATTACGACTACTACCAGCCGGAAGCGTACGTGCCGTCGCGCGACCTGTTCATCGAGAAGGATTCATCGATCAACGAGCACATCGAGCAGATGCGGCTGTCGGCAACCAAGTCGTTGCTGGAACGGCAGGATGCGATCATCATCGCTTCGGTGTCGTGCATCTACGGTATTGGCGATCCCAGCGATTACTATTCGATGCGCATGCTGGTGCGGCCCGGCGACAAGGTCGCGCAGCAGGACATGATCCGGCAGTTGTCGTCGATGCAGTATGCACGCGCCGAACTCGACTTCAAGCGTGGCACCTTTCGCGTTCGCGGCGATTCGCTGGACGTATATCCCGCAGAGAGCGCCGATGCGGCACTGCGTATTTCGATGTTCGACGACGAAGTCGATGCCCTGACCCTGTTCGATCCGCTCACCGGGCACACCCTTCAGAAAGTCCCGCGATTCACGGTCTATGCCAAGAGCCATTACGTGACGCCGCGCAGCACGGTGTTGAACGCGCTGGACGGCATCAAGACCGAATTGCGCGAGCGGATCGATTTCTTTACCCGCGAAAACAAACTCATCGAGGCTCAGCGCATCCAGCAGCGCACCACCTTCGACCTGGAAATGCTCAACGAGATCGGCTTCTGCAAAGGCATCGAGAATTATTCGCGGCATTTAAGCGGAAGGAAGGCCGGCGAGCCGCCGCCGACATTGGTTGACTATCTTCCCCGGAACGCACTGATGGTCATTGACGAAAGCCATGTGACGATTCCGCAGGTGGGCGGCATGTACAAGGGCGATCGCGCGCGCAAGGAGAACCTGGTCGACTACGGTTTCAGGCTGCCGTCCGCCATGGACAACCGGCCGCTGCGCTTTGACGAGTTCGAAGGCATGATGCGGCAAACGGTGTTTGTATCGGCGACCCCCGCCGATTACGAGGCCGCTCACACCGCGCAGGTCGTCGAGCAACTGGTGCGCCCGACCGGACTGGTCGATCCCATCCTGCACGTTCGGCCCGCCTCGACCCAGGTGGACGATCTGCTCTCGGAAGTGAACAAGCGCATTGCCGTAAAGGAACGCGTGCTGGTGACGACCCTCACCAAACGCATGGCGGAGGACCTCACCGATTACCTTGCCGAGCACGGCATCAAGGTGCGCTACCTGCACTCCGATATTGATACCGTGGAGCGCGTCGAGATCATTCGCGACCTTCGCGCCGGGCTGTTTGACGTGCTGGTGGGCATTAACCTTTTGCGTGAAGGCCTGGATATTCCGGAGGTTTCACTGGTGGCGATACTGGATGCCGACAAGGAGGGTTTCCTGCGGGGCACACGTTCACTGATCCAGACCATCGGTCGCGCGGCGCGCCATATCCACGGCACCGCCATCCTTTACGCGGACCGCGAGACTGATTCCATGCGCAAAGCCATTGGCGAAACCGAGCGGCGGCGCGCCAAGCAGATTGCCTACAACCTTGAACATGGCATCGTGCCGACATCCATCTCCAAGCAGATCAAGGACATGATCGACGGCGTGTACGACATGGACGAAAAGCGCGACGAACGCAAGGCTGCCCAAGAGCGCAAGAAGTACGATGTGCTGTCGGAGAAACAGATGGAGACCGCGCTGAAGCGACTGGAGCGCGAAATGCTGGACGCGGCGCGCAACCTGGAATTCGAAAAGGCGGCGAGCTTGCGGGATGAACTGAAGGCACTGCGGAACCGGTTGCTGGTTTTGGGCGGGCCACCAGTCGGCGATTGATGCGGTCCACTGCCAGCGTGGGCGCAGGTGCCCATGCGCGGTCGGCCATCATTGAGGGAACGGCTCAACAAGTCACGGGCCCGGGCGATTAACGGACTAGAATGACCCGGGTTCCACCTGATTTTTCCTGAACGAGCGTATGCCCTTTCCATTTTCCGTCAGTCATCGTGTGCTGTTTGTCTGCATGGGCAATATTTG
>JBDTSU010000043.1:0-16019 GCA_039930965.1 Betaproteobacteria bacterium | reverse complement strand
CGCTGGTGCTGATGGACTATCTGAAGCGCTTCCGTCCCGAGCTGGTGCCGACCGAACAGGAACTGCACGCCGTGCGTTTTCCCTTCGATCCCGCGCCGGCACTGGAAACACTGATGCTGCATTTCTGCGGCGAGATCCGCCTCACCCAATGGTATCGGCGCGCGGCCGAATGGCACACCGAACCAGTCATCAAGCGCATCTACGACACCATTTCCAAAGATGAGGCCCGCCACGCCGGTGCATACTTTCGCTACATGAAACGGGCCATCGAACGAGCGGGCGGCGAGGCCAAACTGGCATTTGCCAAGATCGGCGTGCTGATGGCCAGTTCCGGCAAGAGCCGCAAACCGCTGCACCCGACCAACCTGCACGTCAACAAGGAACTGTTCCCCCGCGATACGGTGCAGTCCCGGCTGCCCGATCCGGAGTGGCTGGAACGCTGGCTGGATACACAGATCCAGTTCGACAAGGTATGGGAGAACCGCGTCGTCAACGGCATACTCAAGCAGATGTCGACGCTGTTTGACCGGACCTTTGAAACCTCGACCGACCTGAATCGTTTTCGCAAGGAACTAGTGGCATCGCTCGCGCCCAACGCCGCGCCGCAACCGGCCTGACCGGAATCCCGAAGAAGCCCTCTGGCGCTCGGCGGTTACAATATCGCCATGCGTCCTTCGTTTGAAAACAAGTTCTGCGCACCCGCCGATCTCGCCACCCGCGCCGGATCGCTGGCGCGAAAACAGGTGTTCACCAACGGTGTCTTCGATGTGCTGCATCGCGGCCATGTGACTTACCTGGCCGAAGCGCGGGCACTCGGCGGCTCGCTGATCGTGGCGTTGAATTCGGATGATTCGGTCAGGCGATTGGGCAAGGGCGATGACCGGCCCGTCAACACGCTGGAAGACCGCATGGCGGTCATTGCCGCGCTCGAATGCGTGTCGCTGGTGACCTGGTTCGAGGAGGACACGCCGCTGCAGCGCATCCTGGCATCGCGCCCCGACGTGCTGGTCAAGGGCGGCGACTGGGCGCTCGACAAGATCGTCGGCGGCGCGGAAGTGAAATCGTGGGGCGGTTCGGTACACGCCATTGCCTTTCAATTCGAACGCTCCACCTCGGCGATGCTGGCGAAAATCAGGGCATCGTAAGCACGCCATGGCCAATGGCCGCGCATTAAATCATCCATGTGCGCTCCCCGGACTTCGCCGCGGAGCGCGGGACTGGCCATGACCGCAAGCCTGCTTTCGAGTCTGCAGGAAATCGTCGGTGCGTCCGGCCTGGTCACCGACCCCCACGACACCGCGCCGTACCTGCAGGACTGGCGCGGCAACTACCTCGGCCGGGCGATCGCCGTCGTGCGTCCCGCCGACACCGATCAAGTCGCGGCTGTCGTCAGACTTTGCGGCGAGACCGGCACCCCGATCGTCCCGCAGGGCGGCAACACCGGGATGGTCGGCGGAAGCGTCCCCGATGCCACCGGCACCGCCATCGTGGTGTCGCTGAAGCGCATGAACCGGATCCGCGACATCGACCTCGCCAACAATGCAATGACCGTCGAGGCCGGCTGCATCCTGCAGGCCGTGCAGGCCGCCGCGCGGGAAAACCAGCGCTACTTCCCGCTCTCGCTGGCCGCGGAAGGCAGCTGCACCATCGGTGGCAATCTCTCCACCAACGCCGGCGGCACCGCCGTCCTGCGTTACGGCAATGCCCGCGATCTGGTGCTCGGCATCGAGGCCGTCATGCCCGACGGCCGCATCTGGAATGGCCTGAAGGCGCTGCGCAAGGACAATACCGGCTATGACCTCAAGCACCTGTTGATGGGCGCCGAAGGCACGCTCGGCATTATCACCGCCGCGGTGCTGAAGCTCTATCCGCTGCCGCAGCACACCTGCACCGCGCTGGTCGCCGTCGCGAACCCGGCTGCCGCCGTGGAACTGCTGGCCACGCTCCGTGCCGCCATGGGTGACCGGCTCACCGCCTTCGAATTGATGTCGCGCGTCTGTCTCGACCACGTCATCCAGTACTTTCCCGCGACCACCGAACCTTTCCAGTCACGGCACGACTGGCAGGTGCTGATCGAACTGACCGATACCCTGAAGGACGCCGCCCTGGAAGACGCGCTGGCAGTCGCCCTCGAACCGGCATTCGCGCGTGGTACCGCCCTCGATGCGGTGATTGCCTCGAGCCATTCGCAGGCGCGCGCGCTGTGGGATATTCGCGAGAACCTGCCGGAGGCCGAAAAACTGCGCGGCAAGAGCGTCAAGCACGATATCTCGATGCCGATTTCGCGCATCGCCGAATTTGTCGCCCGTGCCGATGCCGCGCTCAACGCCACATTTCCCGAGGCGCAGGTCATCTGTTTTGGCCATGTCGGCGACGGCAACCTGCACTACAACCTGAGTTTTCCCGGTGTGCTGCCGACGGCCGATCAATCGCGCGCCGCCAACGCGATCGTCTACGCGCTGCTCGATGAACTGCACGGCTCGATCAGTGCGGAACATGGCCTCGGGCAGTTGAAGCGCGACGAGATCACGCACCACAAGTCGGCCGTCGAGCTGGACGCGATGCGCGCCATCAAGCGCGCGCTGGACCCGCGGGGCATCATGAATCCGGGCAAGGTTTTGTAGGGTCAATTGCCCAGGTGCCACTCCCAAGCCCCGTCATCCCGCACAAGGTGAAGCGGGGATTTCGCAATGCATGCATCGCGTCCGCTGAACCGGAAAGCTGTGCACAGCTTTCCGTGGGCGCGAATCCAGGAGTTCTCATTTGAACGGTGCCAACGGCAAATTGGCTTCCGGCCTTTGCAGGCATGACATGGATTTAGATCACCGCAAACTACTGGACAGCGAAACTCAAGCACTGGCGCGCTTCTCCAGGCCTTTTTCGCCTGCGATGCCCGCCAATGCTAGGGTTTTGCCTTCTCGTTGCCACTCTTCGCGTCCGGCGCGGCGGCGACCGGCGTGACGGCGGGACAGGCCACTGCCTTGAGTGAACTGCCATCAAACTCGCGCTGCATGATGGTCAGGCGCGCGATCATGTTCATGTCGGGCTCTTTCACCGTGAACAGGGTTTCCTTCACCTGCGAATTGCGCGGTGTGATCTGCAGGTCCTTGACCAGCGAAGCAGCCTTGCCCTGGAGGTCCGCCGCGGCTTTCCGCGCGGCTTCATCACTGGAATAAACGCCGAGCGAAATCGAATTGTCCCCCAGCACCGAAACGTCCTTCACGGCGGCCTTCTTCAGGCCGGTCACCAGCGCATCGGCGGCGCGCTTGTCCTTTTGCGGGGGCAGCGATACGGCGAAGCGGGTAAAGTCCTCGACGTTGCGCGAACTCAGGCGTTCGCCGAGATTCATGGCGGCGAATGAAATGCCGGCACGCGTGCCATCGGCCGGCTTGACGCCAAAATCGACGCAGGCCGAACCCCTGAGGCTTTCGGCAAGCTTGCGCGCGGCCAGCGCCTCCGCCTGCGCCCTGGCGGGATCGGCAACCGAGACGACCTTCAATGCATCGCGGTTGATCTCCGCCGGCGGCGGTGTGGCCGGCCGGGTCTCGGAAAGATAAAGGTGCGCGCCAAAGGCGACATTGGCAAGCAGGAGCAGAAAGAAGATGAATCGGGCCATATTTCCTAGTTCGAATTCGTTGCGGCCATTTCACGCAAGCCGTCCAGCACCAGATTGTCGTTGATCGTGACCGGGAACGGAAGGTGCGCACTCATGACGTGAATGGCACCGCCACTGGCAATGCAATGGGGGACGTCACCGCTCTGTGCCGACAGGTGCGTGTACATGCGCTGCACCGCGCCGCTGCAGGCTTCCACCGCGCCGCTGGCCATGGCATTGAGCGTGTTGCCGGGGAAAGTCTGGTAGTCGCCGGCCTCGACGGGCAATTGCGCGGTGGCGCGGTGCAGCGCCGCGCGCATCAGCGCCGGGCCGGGCACGATGATGCCGCCGAGGAAAGCGCCGTCTGCGGTGAGCGCATCGACGGTCAGCGCCGTGCCCGCCATCACCACCAGCAGCGGGGTCGGCGCCTGCCGTGCGGCGGCGTGTGCTGCGATCAACGCGGCCCAGCGGTCGGCACCGAGCGTGGACGCCGGCTGGTAGTGGCTGGTGACCCCGCATTGTTCGGCCCGGGACTCGATGAACGTGAACGGCGTGGCGAGTTTGTAGAGTGCATCCTTGATCGCGTTGGCGACCCCGGCGCCGGCGACATTGGAGACCATGATCCGGTCCACCTGCAGGCCATCCGGGAGATGGCTGAATGCTTCCGCCGTTGCGGCCGCGGCGGTGGCAAATGCCCCGCGAAGAAACCACTCGCGGCCGTCGTGAATGCCCCATTTGACGCGGGTATTCCCGGCATCCACCGCAAGCAGCCGCTGTGTCACCGCCTCATGCATGCTTCACTCCGCGCAAACTGACTTCGCCCGACGCCAGCATAACGTCGCGGCCATGGCATGTCACGATCAGCGAACCATCGTCGGCCACATCGCGGACCACGCCGTCGAGCGCCTCGCCGTTGCCGGTCAGTACCCGTACCGGCTTGCCCTGCAGCGCGTGGACGGCGGTCCATTCCTGTTTGAAGGCCGGAAACCCCCGTGCCTGGAAGAGCTCAAGCATCGTCACCAGTTCCTTGAGCACCTGGACCAGCAGGCGGTTACGCGAGAGTATTTTGCCGGCGATACTTTGCACGTCGGTCACCGGCTGATCGATGGCCTCCTTCAACGCCTCCGGCAGATTGACGTTGATGCCGATGCCCATGACCACGGCGGTCGGGCCGAGCATGTCACCCTGGCTTTCGATCAACACGCCGGCCAGCTTGCGCGATCCGGCAATGACATCGTTCGGCCATTTGAGCGCCACCGCCTCCGTGCCGACGCCAAGGGTACTCAACGCGCGCACCACCGCCAATCCCACCACCAGCGACAGCCCGCCCAGTTGCGCGGCGCCTTTGTCGAAACGCCACAGCAGCGAAAATGTGAGTGAGGCGCCGAAGGCAGAGTGCCACACCCGGCCGCGGCGCCCGCGTCCGGCGGTCTGCATTTCCGCGACCAGGCAGGCGCCTGACGGCGCTCCTGCCGAGGCGCGCAGCATCAGTTCGGAATTGGTCGAGCCAACGCGCTCGACGACATCGACATCGACGCGGTTCGCGACGCCGCCCAGATCCTGGCGGATGCGCTCGAGACTGAGCAGTTCCACCGGCTGGGCCAGCCGGTAGCCGCGGCGGGTCAGGCTGAAGATCTTGACGCCTGCCTCGCCGGCGTCGTGCAGCGCATCGGAAACGGCGCTGCGCGAGACGCCATATTTCTCGGCGAGCCGCACGCCGGAGACGAAGCGCTCGTGCGACAGTTCACGCAGCAACTGGAAGGCGAGGGGACGCATCAGCGGGCCGACGGCAGCGCTTGCGGAAACGTGCGTACGCGCGCATTCCTGCGCCGCTCCATGCCAGGCAAGAAATTACTCCTCATTTTGAAGAAGGGAGGAGTGCCGGGCGATGGCCAGCTGCTTTTAGCATTCATCCTTGCCATGCAATGACCTACGCGTTCTCGTCCTTGCACGCCGCCACTTCCGCCGCATAGGCGATCCCGGCGATCACCGAATCGAGCAGCAGTTGCACGCGCTTTGCGAGCTTGCTGCCCTCGCGATAGTCCGCCGGCGCGATAAAATCCACGCGCCCCGCATCGAGCAGGCGCACGCAAGTGGCTTTGCTCTTGGCGAGTTTCGGGTTGAAAACCGCCAGCGAGTGTCCGCCGCTCTTGGTCGTCAACGCCATCGACGGCACGTCGGTCATGCCGTCGCCGATATAGATGAGGTTGGCAAACGGGATCGGCCGCTCGCCTTCCGGCATGTGCTCGTTGATCGATTCCGAGAGCGCCTCCTTGCCCTTGTTGATGCGGAACAGGAACTGGGTCTTGGAGGTATCCGTGATCAGCAGCTTGGGGAAATTGGCGATACCGTACTGGTTGAAATGGTATTCGGACGCGTAGATCTGCTTGAAGTACTTGCGGATCGATACGCCCTCGAGGATTTCCTTCTGCCCGGCGGAGATGATGTAGTGCTGGATCGTGACGGCGGCGCCGCTGCGCTTCTTCACGTAGGCGTTGATGCGCGGAAACCACTCCTCCACGCCGGGAAAATACTGGATGCGCCCGGCCATCGCGGCGAAGTCGTCACGGGTGATGCGCACATCGTCGTTCTTGTACAGCATCTCCATCATCAGACGCATGTACACCAGCATCGGGTCCGAGCCGGTCTCCGTGGCCTCCTTGTGCACCCGCGCCCAGAAGGCCTCCG
This sequence comes from Betaproteobacteria bacterium, assembly GCA_039930965.1. Lineage (GTDB taxonomy): Bacteria > Pseudomonadota > Gammaproteobacteria > Burkholderiales > Usitatibacteraceae > UKL13-2. The sequence goes on along the minus strand of JBDTSU010000043.1, from coordinate 9,736 downwards.
GCTCGATGCCGATTTTCGGCAGCACCGTGTATTCCTGCATAGGCTGCGGCGAAAGCGTGCCGTCGAAGTCGTACACCATGGCGATGGTGTTCTGGGTGAATGGTTTCCTAGCCTGCATAATTCATGGGGACGCGTTCGAGGGTGGGTGGATGGGCGAGTGATTTTTCGTTCGACCGACGAGCAGGTATCGAGATACCTGCGAGGAGGAGAACGGAAAAGCGCCGCCCAGCTGCCCGCCATCGAACGCGTAGGCCCGTCGACAGGCCAAGTACAAATTGGATTTCATCGGGAAGATTTTTGCTCAGAGGGAAATCCGGTTAAAAGGGGGCCGACTCATGAAATATGTAGGCTAGGCATGGCGGAAGTTTAGCGGGAATTACATGCGCCAAAGCAAAACGCCCGGAGACCGGGCGTTTTGCTTGTTTGTCGTCCCCTCGAAAGCGGGAATGACCTCATCTGTCTCAATCCGCGTAGACGCCGGCCTTCTTGATAATCGGGGCCCACTTGGCGATTTCCGCTGGCAGGTGGGCGCGCAGGACCTCGGGTTTGCGGCGTTCCGGCGGCTCCGGCGTGGTGCCAAGTTCGGCGAATTTCTTCTTCAGGTCGGCGTCATTCAGCGCGTCGTTCAGTGCGGCATTGAGCTTGTCGATGATCGGTTTCGGCGTGCCTTTCGGCGCCCAGATGCCGTGCCAGATACCGACTTCGAAACCTTTGAGTCCGCCTTCTTCCATGGTGGGCACATCCGGCAACGAGGCCACGCGTGTCTTGCTCGTCACCGCGTAGACCTTGACCTTGCCGCCCTTGATCTGCGAGGTGGTGTTGGTCGTCTGGTCACACATGAAATCGACCTGGCCACCGAGCAGGTCGGTCATCGCCGGGGCGGTACCCTTGTACGGCACGGTCAGCACGTCGGTCCCGATGGCGCTCATGAACAGCATGCCGCACAGGTGCGAGGCCGCGCCGACGCCGGCGTTGGCATACGACACCTTGTCCTTGTTCGCTTTCACATAGGCTATCAGTTCCTTCATGTTGTTCGGCGGAAAGTCCTTCTTGGCGATCATCGTCATCGGCACCGTCGTCACCATACCGACCGGTTCGAAGTCAGTCAGTGCGTTGTAACGCAGATTGCGATACAGCGTCGCACTGGTGGAAATGCCGATATGCATGAGCAGCAGCGTATAGCCATCCGGCGCCGCCTTGGCGACTTTGTCGTTGCCGATGTTGCCGCCGGCGCCACCGGCGTTCTCGATGATCACCGTCTGGCCCAGCGACCGGGACATCACCGACGCCACCTGGCGTGCAACGGTATCGGTCGGGCCACCGGCGGCAAATGGCACGATCATGGTAATAGGCTTGGTCGGATAGGCTTGAGCGTGGGCGAGGCTGCTGATGAACAAAGCGGCAAACGCAAGAAAAACACTGCGGATTCTCATGACTCCTCCGGATGGACGTTGGATGGATTTTGTTTTTTTGCCATTCTACCTATCGGCGGCGCCGCACGGTTGAGACATATCAACGTATTCAGCGCCCGGCGCGTCCGCGGCGGGGTGCAATTGTCAAACAAACTCCAGCACCGGCGCGGCTTCCCGGCCGAAAAGCCCTGGAGACCCGCGCCGGATGGCGATCTTGATTCGCGGATGCCGGTTTTCCGCGGCTGTACGTCGCCGGTCAAATGAACCTGCCTTTCCCCCGGGCGCCGCCGTGGCGTCGGCCACGGTTCGGCTACAATCCGGGCAGTCACAAAATCGTCATTTGTCTGTCATTTGGTTTCTTGACCGGCCAGAAAGAGGTGCGCCATGTTCGGACGTCTGATGCCCAAGGAAGGGCGTTTTTTCGATTACTTCAACGATCATGCCTCGCTGGTGGTCGAGGGGGCCCACGAGCTGAACGCGTTCTTGTCCGACATGGGCAATCGCGAAGCCCATGCGCAAAACGTGAGTTCGATCGAGAAGAAGGCCGACAAGATCACCCACGAGACCATTCAGTTGCTGCACCAGACGTTTGTGACGCCGCTGGACCGCGAGGATATCCACAAACTCATCAGCCGCATGGACGACATTCTCGACCTGATGGAAGACGTGGCGGAATGCGTGGTGCTGTATGACGTGCGCGAAGTCTCGGATGCGGCACGCAAACTCGCCGATATTTGCGTCAGTTGCGCGGAAAAGGTCAAGCTGGCAGTCGGCATGCTGTCAAACCTCGACAACTCGCAGGCCATCCTCAAGATCTGCAGCGAGATCGACCAGCTCGAATCGGAGGCGGACCGGGTCCTGCGCTCGGCCATGTCCAAACTGTTCCGCGATGAACCGGACACCCGCCAGCTCATCAAGCTGAAGGCCATTTACGAGCTGCTGGAGACGGTCACCGACCGCTGCGAAGACGTGGCGAACATCATCGAAGGCATCGTGCTGGAAAACGCGTAACACCCGAGCCACAACCAGTACCGACGGCGGAAACCGCACATGGCCTCGCTTAGCATCAGTATGGAAATGATCGTCTTCCTGGTCGCGCTCGCGCTGATTTTCGATTTCATGAACGGTTTCCACGATGCGGCCAATTCGATCGCCACCATCGTTTCCACCGGTGTGTTGAAACCCCAGTATGCGGTGGCGTGGGCGGCGTTTTTCAATTTCCTCGCCATCGCCATCTTCCAGCTTAAGGTGGCCGCCACGGTCGGCAAGGGCACCATCGATCCCGTCGTCGTCGATCACCTGGTCATCATGGGGGCCCTGATCGGCGCGATCTGCTGGAACGTGATCACCTGGTACTACGGCATTCCCTCCTCGTCCTCGCACGCGCTCATCGGTGGCCTGGTGGGCGCGGCAGTGGCCAAGGCAGGCACCGCATCGCTCATCACCAGCGGCCTGATGAAGACGATACTGTTCATATTCGTCTCGCCGTTGCTGGGCTTCCTGTTCGGCATGATCCTGATGATCGGGGTCTCGTGGCTGTTGCGCCGCACGGCACCGCGTCGCGTCGACCGATGGTTCCGGCGCCTGCAACTGGTGTCGGCCTCTTTCTACAGCCTTGGACACGGCGGCAACGACGCGCAGAAGACTATCGGCATCATCTGGATGTTGCTGATCGCGGCCGGCATTTCCGGCCCGAAGGACCCGGTGCCGATCTGGGTGATCATCTCCTGCTACACCGCCATCGCGATGGGCACCTTGTTCGGCGGCTGGCGGATCGTCAAGACCATGGGCCAGAAGATCACCAAGCTGAAGCCGGTCGGCGGCTTTTGCGCAGAGACCGGCGGCGCCATAACCCTGTTCATTGCAACCGCCATGGGCGTACCGGTCTCGACCACCCACACCATCACCGGCGCGATTGTCGGTGTCGGTGCCGCGCGCAAGTTCAATGCGGTGCGCTGGGGTGTCGCCGGCGGCATCGTCTGGGCGTGGATACTCACCATCCCCTGCTCCGCATTTATCGCCGCCGTCAGCTGGTGGATCGCCCAGCAATTGCTGACGGGCGGCTAGCCGCGCGGTCACGGTCCCGGCTTGCTCAGCAGGCCATCGCCTCACATTCCATCGTGGCGGCGACCGATTGCCGCGCGGCCAGTGCCGGGAATGATTCCGGCTGATGCAGATGGTGTCCCTGCACGAAATCGACGCCGATGTCGCGCATGCATTGGAGGATGTCCTCGTTCTCCACGAATTCGGCGATGGTGCGCATGCCCATCACGTGGCCGACACGATTGATCGATTCGACCATGGCAAAATCGATGGAGTCGGTCGCGGCGCCCTTCACGAACATCCCGTCGATCTTGAGATAGTCCACCGGCAAGTTCTTCAGATAGGCGAACGATGACAGGCCGCTGCCGAAATCATCGAGCGCGAAGCGGCAACCCATCGCCTGCAGGCGCTGCATGAATCGCGCAACCCGGGACAGGTTTGAGATGGCCGCGGTTTCCGTGATCTCAAAGCATAGCTGCGAGGGTGATACGCCGGTTGCGTCGAATCGGTCCAGGATGAAATCGAGGAAGTGTTCATCGGACAGGCTCAGGCCCGACAAATTGACGGCAAAACGCGTGCGACGGCACAGCGAGGCTTCCCTGCCCGTGGCACCGGTTCCTGTGCGGCGGGCAATGCAATGCATGGTGCGCTCGATGACCCAGCGATCGATGGTCGGCATCAACTGATAGCGCTCGGCCGCCGGGATGAAGGTCATCGGCGGAATCGTCCGGCCCTGTTCGTCCTTCATGCGCAACAGTACCTCGACATACTCGAGTTCGGGCGATATGCCGCCAACGGCCGGCGCGCTGCGGCCCAGCCGCTGCACGTGCTGGAAGGCCAGGAAGAAGCGGTTTTCCTCGACGCTTTGCAGCAGCCGGGATGCCCAGCTCACCTCGCCGTGCCGCGACGACACTTCTTCGTCTTCCAGGCGAAACACCTGGATCTGGTTGCGTCCCTTGTCCTTGGCCATGAAACAGGCGGTATCGGCGCCCGACATGACCTGTTCAATATTTTCGCTATGCCGGTTCACCTCCATGACGCCGATGCTGGCGCTCACCGAGAACAGGCGCCCGTCCCAGGTGAAGCGGAACACGCGGATGGCATCCAGCAATTGCTGGGCAATGGTGGTGGCTTGCCCGACCCCGCATCCATCCAGCAGTACGCCGAATTCATCGCCACCGAGCCTGGCGAGGGTGTCCGCCTTGCGCATGCGCGACAACAGCATCGCGGACAGGCGTTTCAGCAGCTCGTCGCCCGCCTGATGACCGCAGGAATCGTTGACGATCTTGAATTGATCGAGGTCCAGATACAGCAAGGCATGCTGCAAGTTGCGCGCTTTGGCGGAGTGCAGCAGGCCGCCCAGCACATTCTCGAATTCACGGCGATTGACCAGTTCGGTCAAGGCGTCGTGGCTCGCCTGCCAGGACAAATTGCTGGCCAGTTCGCGTGCTTCGGTGACATCGCGAAATACCAGCACCACGCCTGCCAGGGTCCCGTCGCGGGCGCGAATCGGCGCGGCGGAATCTTCGACCGAATATTCGCGCCCGTCGCGCGCCAGCAGCACGGTGTTGTCGGCCAGGCCGGTAATCTTGCCATCGCGCAATACCCGGTCCACCGGGCTGGCAACGCGTTGCCGGTCGCGGTCGGCGACGATGTGAAAGACGCGTTCCAGCGGCCTGCCGACGGCCTCGGCCCGGCCCCAGCCGGTGAGGCGCTCGGCCACCGGGTTCAAGTAAGTGACCTGGCCGGCCGCATCGGTGGTGATCATGGCATCACCGATCGACTCCAGGGTGATCTGCGCCAGTTCCTTTTCGCGGTGCAGCGCCTCCTCGGCGGACTTGCGCGCGCTGATGTCGTTGCCGATGACCACGAACCCGGGCCGGCCGTACTGTCCGGTGGTTTGCACCCGGGCCTCGACCGGATAGCTGCTTCCGTTCTTGCGCCGGGCTTCGATCTCGATGGTCAGGAACTGCGTCTCGCCGCGCATCAGCGCCCCTTGCACCTGGCGGCGGCGCGTGTCGGTCCAGTCGAGCGCCAGCATGTCGCCCGTGAGATTCTTCAGCTCGTCAAGGGAATATCCCAGGTTGCGACACGCGCCCTGGTTGGCATGCAATACGCGGCTGGTCTCGGCGTCGAAAATGACAATCTCGTTCAGGGAGTGCTCGAGGATATGTCCCAGGCGCACCGCATCGCGCTCGTGACGGCGCGCATCGAACAGGCGCATGACCACGTTGGTGAGCTGGCTCAACGCAGTGCGTTGTGAACGGGTCAGCGACCGCGGCCGCGTATCCATGACGCACAGCGTGCCGATGGCATGGCCGGATTCGGTCATCAGCGGCATGCCTGCATAGAAGCGGATCCGCGGCGCGGCGGCGACCGGTGGATCCTTGTGGAAACGCACGTCGTGGGTCGCGTCGGCGACTTCGAGCGGCTGCGCGTGGCCGACGACACAATCGCAGAAACTCACGTGGCCCGCGGGTCCGTTCAGGCCCGGCCCGCGGTGCACGGACTTGAACCACTGGCGATCGGCATCGACGAGATTGATGAGGGCCAACGGGACCTCGCAGATTTGCGCAACCAGTTCGGTAATCTCGTCAAAGATCGCTTCGGCGGGCGAATCCAGCAGGTTGTAGCTGCGCAGTGCGGCCACGCGCGCCGATTCCAGCCGGGCCCGGTCCGCCATGCCGCCGGCACCGGCGTTGTTCGCCGCGCCGGCGAATGCGGCGTCGATGGGCGCGAAGGGTGCGATGGGCGAAATACAAAACGGAATACGTGGGTTATCCGACACGGTCAGCTCGCAAGCGTGGGGCAATATTGCCGGCTCGCAAAAGTAGTCGCCGCGTGTGGGGCGGGCTTACAGCCGCGCACGCCCCCGGTGCCGTCCTTGCTGTGCAATTGACCCACAAAAAAATGACCTGGGTCAAGTCGTGAAAGAAATGTCCGGCGACACGTTTAAGGATGTGGCGGAAGGTTGAGCCGACCGACGAAATACCCAGGCTAGCGCGCCACCGCCAATTCCGCCGCGCTTCGCTTGGCGCTATGACTGCGCACGAACACGAGGCAGCCTTCGGGACTGACGATTTCGCCGTGACGGGAACCTTTGGGTATCAACTGGTAATCACCTTGCCGAAAGATCTGCCGGTCGACGTAGCACCATCCCGCAACGACATAGGCTTCTTCGTCACCGGATTGCAGATGCGCGGGCACACAGCCACCTGCCTGAAAGCGCGCGAGCCAGGTGCGGGTATCGCCGTCGTCGTGCAGCACTTTCATTGCCACGTTAGGGGCAAAGGTTATCCACGCGCCTTCGTCGGCGCGCACGATTCGCGCGCCGGCCGCGCTAATGGCGAAATCATTGGCGAAATCATGGACGAGATCAATGGCGTCATCGTCCGCGCTCGCGGCCTGGACGCGCGCCAGCAGGCTGCGCCTCATGGCAGCACGGCGTTTGCCGCCGGGGCCGGTCGACACGGGCGGCCGCATGGCGGTCAGTATCTCTGCCACCAGGCTGTCCGGCAGTGTGAATTCCGCCGAGTTTTTCGTTTTGGTCATGATGATTCTCCTACCACTGTCCATCGGCATGCGGGCCCAGTTCATCGCGCAGGACGCCGAGCGCGCGGCGGATGTGGGTTTTGACACTTCCCAGCGGAATGCCGCTGTGTTCGACGATTTCCGAATGACTGAGACCGCGAAAAAACGCCAGCGACAACAGTTGCCGCTGCAAGGGGCTCAATTTCAACATCGCCTGGTGCACCGCGCTGCCGGCGCGCGCGGCCGCCAGGAGATCGTGCGGGTTTTGCGATCCGGACTCCGGCTCCTTGACCAGTTCGTAGGGCTCGGGATGGCTGAACGCTTCATCCTGGCGGCGCAGCAGGTCCAACGAGCGGCTGCGAGCGATCACCAGCAGCCATCCCAGCACCTTGCCGCGCGCATCGTCGTAGCGATGCGCATCGCGCCAGACCTGCATGTAGACATCGGACACGACTTCCTCGGCCATGTCCGCGTGGCGGACGATTCTCAGTGCAATGCCATACACGCGCCCCACGGTCAGATCGTAGAAACGACCGAGGGCCGACTGGTCCTGACGACAAATTCCCTGCAGGCATTCGCGCAGTATCCGGTCATCGTCGCCGGACAGCAGCGGTTCTTCGACCGGCGCCTTTGCTACTGCAGCGCGAACGCTTCCTGCCCGGGTTCGCGGGTGCGCGACTTTCTTGCGCGGGGCGGGCTCGGATTTCATCCCCGGCAGTATAAAGGGGTCGAACGAAAAGGGTATTGCCCAGTCTTGCGACATCGAAACCTCCTGACAATTGCGAGCCTGCGGTTTTCCACCACCGTGTGCCTACGCAAAAGATTGCCGGCTGGATGTGGAGGCGGCCACGCCAGAAACGCGGTGCCGCCGGCCGATCGCGAACGGGCGCCCCGGACACGGATTTGCCGCCGGAAAAGCGGCGTCCGCCGACGGGTCCGCATGCGATACTCGCCATCCTTGGGACAATCCTTCCCGCGCATTTGCCGACACATGAACGCCGCCGATCTCGCCCGACTTATCTGCCTTGCCGCCATCTGGGGCGGATCGTACAGTTTTATGCGTGCGGTGGCGCCGGTATTCGGCGGCATCGGCACGATGTGGCTGCGCATTTCGATTGCCGGTGTCGTGCTGTTGGCCTATGCACTCGCGACGCGCGAGAACCTGCAATTCGGCAAATGGTGGAAGCACTACCTTTTCATCGGCATGATGAATTCCGCCATTCCGTTCGCCTTGATCGCGTTTGCCATGCGCACCCTGCCGGTCGGTTATGGCGCGATCCTGAATGCGTTGTCGCCATTCTTCGCCGCGCTGTTTGCCGCCGGCATGCTCGATGAGCGCTTCACGGCGGTGCGTCTTGCCGGCATGGCGCTGGGTTTCGCCGGGGTCGGCATCATTGTCAACCTGGGGCCCATTCCCTTGACGGCCGAGACGCTCACGGCAGCGGCCGCCACCGTCGGCGCGACCTGCATGTATGGTTTCAATGTCGTTTATACCAAAAAATACACCCAGCAGGCACCCAACATGGGCATGGCGGTGGGCACGCTGATCCTGCCCGCCCTGGTGGTCACGCCGCTGGGCCTGATGTCCCTGCCGGACCAGATGCCCACGGTCAACGTGCTGCTCTCGCTACTCGGGCTGGCGATTCTCTGCAGCTCCATTGCCTATCTGCTTTACTACCGGCTGATTCGCGATGTGGGGCCGACCCGCGCCGTGTCGGTGACATTCCTGATTCCGATTTTCGGCGTCACCTGGGGCGCCATGTTCTTTGGCGAAACCATGAATGGCAGCGCCATCATCGGCGGCATTATTGTGCTCGTCGGCGTGGCGCTGGTGCTGGGCGTGCTGCCGTTTCGGCGCGGAATTGAAAAGCCATAGAACGCCATTTGGCGCGCCTCGGCGAGCAACAACGAGAATTCAACCTCAAATGGCGTTCTTGCGAGACGCCGCCGTGCAGTTCGCCGTGAGGTGCGCGATGCTATGCTTGCGTCAATTTCCTGCCTTGGCATCCCATGCTGCGAATCACCGAACTGCGCCTCCCGCTCGAACATCCCGCGGCGGCGCTTGAACAGGCCATCCTCAAGAAACTCGCCATCCCGGCGTCGGCGTTGGCCGGATTCAGCGTGTACAGACGCAGCTATGACGCCCGCAAAAAGCACGCAATGCTGTTTGTCTACAGCGTCGATGTCACGGTGCGCGATGAAGCGTCGGTGCTGGCGAGGCTGCATGGCGAAAAATCGGTAAAGCCGTCGCCGGACACCGGTTATCACTTTATCGGACACGCGTCACCGGGGTTCGCGCCCCCCCATCGGCCGGTAGTGGTCGGATTCGGGCCGTGCGGGATTTTTGCCGCGTTGGTGATGGCGCAGATGGGACTGAAACCCATCGTGCTGGAACGCGGCAAGCCAGTGCGCGAACGCACGCAGGACACCTGGGGGCTGTGGCGCAAGCGAACACTCGACCCGGAATCGAATGTGCAATTCGGCGAAGGCGGCGCCGGCACCTTTTCTGATGGCAAGCTCTACAGCCAAATCAAGGATCCGCGCTTTCTCGGCCGCAAGGTGATGAGCGAGTTCGTCAAGGCCGGCGCACCGGCGGAGATCATGTACGTGAGCAAGCCGCATGTCGGCACATTCCGGTTGGTGGGTGTGGTGGAAAGGATGCGCGCTGAAATTATCGCGCTGGGCGGCGAAGTCTGGTTCCAGCATCGCCTGACAGATTTGCTGATCGACAACGGGCAACTGCGCGCAAT
>JBDTSU010000042.1:0-16214 GCA_039930965.1 Betaproteobacteria bacterium | reverse complement strand
CCATCGCGCGGCTCTCGTAAACCTGGCGTTCGTCGACGATAAAGTCCTTTCGCAATACCGGGAGCAGGCATGCCGCGCGCGCCGCGACAAGGTCCGCGCTTGAACCCTGGAAATACTTCCGGTCGGTCAGCACTGACAAACATGCGGCGCCATGTGTTTCGTAGCTTTTTGCAAAAGTTGCCGGCGCGAATTTGCCATCGGCGTTCGCGCGAAATTCTCCCGCGCTGGGGCTGGCCTTCTTGATTTCGGCGATGACCGCGACCTTGCCTGCCGCGTGTTTGTGCCGGATCGCTCCGACAAAGTCGCGAACCGGCGTCGCCGCCCGGGCACACTCATGCAGCGCCGCCAACGGCACCTGAGCGCGTGCCTGGGCGACCTCTCGGCGCTTGGTCGCGAGTATCCGCTCGAGGATATCCGCCATCAGTTGTGGATCGCCGATGTGAAGCTGACAAGTTGATCCAATTTTGCGCGAGCCTGCCCCGATTCGAGCATCTCGCGCGCCTTGGCCACACCACCCCACAGGTCGGCGGCGACACCGGAAACATAGATCGCCGCGCCGGCGTTTAACATGACGATGTCCCTGGCCGGGCCCGGCTGGTTATCGAGAACCGCCTGGACCATCTTGCGCGAGCTCTCCTTGTCCTGGGCGGTTATCGCCTCAATCGGCGCATTGTCCAGGCCGAACTGCCTCGGCTCGATCTTGAATTCCGTGATGTAACCACGCTTCAATTCGGCCACCATGGTGGGGCCACTCAATGAAATTTCGTCCAGGCCGTCTTCTCCGTGCACGATCATGACGTGCGTCGAACCCAGTTCCTTCAACACTCGTGCCTGGATGCCGACCAGGTCGCTGTGGAACACCCCCATTACCTGGTTGGGCGCTCCCGCCGGATTGGTCAACGGGCCGAGAATATTCAGGATCGTCCGCATGCCCAGTTCCTTGCGCACCGGGGCGGCGTATTTCATCGCCGGATGATGGGTCGGCGCAAACATGAAACCGAGACCAACCTGCCGGAGGCAGTCTGCCACCTGTGCCGGCGCAAGATTTACATTGACCCCGAGCGATTCCAGTACATCGGCGCTTCCGGATTGCGAAGACACCGCGCGGCCGCCGTGTTTGGCCACCCGGGCGCCCGCCGCCGCGGCGACAAAGGCTGCCGCCGTCGATATGTTGAAGGTGTGCGTCCGGTCGCCGCCTGTTCCGCAGGTATCCACCAGATGGGGCAAATCGTTAACGTCGACTTTGGTTGAAAACTCGCGCATGACCTGTGCCGCCGCGGCAATCTCGGACACCGATTCGGTCTTCACGTGCAGGCCCATGAGGATTGCCGACAACTGCACCGGCGTCACCTTGCCTTCCATGACCTGCCGGAACAGGTCGACCATTTCATCGAAGAATATTTCGCGCTTGTCGGACAATCGATTGATCGCTTCTTGCGGGCTGAACATAGTCACGCTTTCAAATTCAGGAAGTTTCTTAACAACGCATGACCGTGCTCGGTCATGATCGACTCGGGATGGAACTGCACGCCCTCAACCGCCAGGGACCGGTGACGCACCCCCATGATTTCACCATCATCGGTCCATGCGGTGATCTCCAGGCACTCCGGACAAGTCTCGCGCTCAATCACCAGCGAGTGGTAGCGGGTGATGCGATAGGGTGACGGCAGTCCGGCAAAAACGCCCTTGCCCGTATGCGTCATCTGTGAAGTCTTGCCGTGCATCAGCGTCTTGGCATGGACGATGCGCCCGCCAAACGCCTGGCCAATGCTTTGATGCCCCAGGCAAACACCCAGGATCGGCACCTTGCCGGCAAAGCTTTCGATGGTTCGCACCGAGATACCGGCTTCGACCGGTGAACAGGGTCCCGGCGAAATGACGATCCTTTCCGGCGCCAGCTTCTCGATATCGGCAACCGAGATTTCATCGTTGCGTTTCACCCGCACGTCTTCTCCCAGTTCGCCGAAATACTGGACCAGATTGAAGGTGAAGCTGTCGTAATTATCGATCATGAGCAGCACGATTCATCTCCTCACGACGGATTGGTATCGATGCCGGCGGAAACCATTTCCGCCGCACGCAACAGCGCGCGCGCCTTGTTTTCGGTCTCCAGCCACTCGAGCTCCGGCACCGAGTCGGCAACGATACCCGCCGCTGCCTGCACGTAAAGTGTCCCGTCTTTTACAACACCGGTGCGGATTGCGATGGCCAGGTCCATGTTGCCGTTGAATCCGAGGTAGCCCGCGGCACCCGCATATACCCCTCGTTTGCTGGGCTCCAGTTCGTCGATGATTTCCATCGCGCGGACTTTCGGCGTGCCGGTAACCGTTCCGGCCGGAAAAGTCGCGCGCAGCAAATCGATCGGACCGACGTCATCCCGGATCTCGCCGTCGACATTCGACACCAGGTGCATGACGTGCGAATAGCGCTCAACCGTCATCTGTTCGGTGACTTTCACGCTGCCGATCTTGGCGATGCGGCCAATGTCATTGCGGCCCAGGTCGATAAGCATGAGGTGTTCCGCCAATTCCTTCGGATCGTTGCGCAATTCCAGCTCAAGTTCGCGATCCCGCTCCGGCGTCGCGCCGCGCTTGCGGGTGCCGGCAATGGGGCGCACGGTGACCTTGCTGCCCTCCTGCCGCACCAGTATTTCCGGCGACGCGCCGACAATGTGAAAATCTCCCATGTCGAAATAGAACATGTACGGCGAAGGATTGATCGATCGCAGCGCCCGGTAGAGATTGATGGGCGGCGCATCGAACGCCAGCGAGATGCGCTGCGAAATCTGCACCTGCATGATGTCGCCGTCGACGATGTACCGCTTGCATTTGGCGACAGCCTTGAGAAATGCCTCTTTGCCGATCTCCGAGGCCGGCGCGGCAGCCGGCGTGCCGGTCACATTGGCGGGCACGTAAACCGGCAGGGGTGAATGCTGCCGCAGGCCGAGACGCAGTTCGGTCAATCGTCGCTGCGCATAGGCAAATCCGTTTCCGGCACCGCCATGCGCCGCGACGTCAACGTAGACAATCAGATGCAGCTTGCCGGAAAGGTTATCGACGACCGCCAGTTCGTCGGAAAGCATGAGGACAATATCAGGTGCACCGATGACGTCCGGCTTTTTCTGGTGATCCTCAAGTTCGAGTTTACGCTCGATATACCGAACGGTGTCGTAGCTGAAGTAGCCGGCGAGGCCGCCCGCAAAGCGCAGCGCGCCTTCGATGGGCGCGGCATTGAAACGTTTGCGATATTTCTCGACGAATGCCAGCGGGTCGGCGACGAACACATGCTCGAGGGTCTCGGTCAGTCCGCCGGGTTTAGCGCGAACCACGGCGCATTCCTTGCCCTTGACGCGCAGCCATTCGCGTGCCGGCAAGCCAATGATCGAGTAACGGCCGAATCGTTCGCCGCCGATGACCGATTCGAGGAGATAGGAAAAGGGTTTGTTCGCCAGTTTGAGATAGATCGAGAGCGGCGTGTCCAGATCCGCAAAGGTCTCAAGGGCGACGGGGATTCGGTTGTAACCGCGTGCCGCGAGCGCGGCGAATTCGGATTCAGTCATGATCTTTCAGCCGTGTAAAACGTGGAAGCACGAACAAGCACGAACAAAAACGGTGAGGCAGTGAGGCAAATGGCCGCAATCAGCGCCCGTTATGCCATCGCCACGTCCATGCTTGTTTTCTGAAAGTCATTTGTCGGAAACGAATTGGGAGAGGATCAAGGTGCCAGCTTAACAAATTTCAGCGCCGATGGCACATCGTCGATAAACGCGTCACAGTCCAGGCCGCGCAACTCCTGGCCCTCGTTGTAGCCATATGGCACGATGAACACCGGTGAGCCGGCGGCACGCGCCGCTTCGGCGTCGTTGAGCGAATCGCCGATCAGCAACAACTCGGCCTGCGCGCAGCCGAAGTACCCGGCGGCATGCTTAAGGGGCAGCGGGTGGGGCTTCTTTTCAGGCAATGAATCGCCGGAGAGCGTGATTTCAAAATAGTCGGCGAGACCGGTTTTCGCCAACAGCGGCAAAGTGAACTTTTCCGCCTTGTTGGTCACGCAACCCAGGCGAAAGCCCTTGCCGCGCAGCGCGTTCAGGCCATCGATAACGCCGGGGAAAGGCGTCGATGAATCGCCAAAGCACTTTTCGTATTGCCGCTCGAAATTCGCAATGGCGACTTTGAGCGCGGTCGGGCCGACTTCACCGACCGCATCCTTGAGCGATTTCGCAACCAGGTTGGGAATGCCCTTGCCGACAAAGGTCCTGATCAATGCCGGGTCGAGCGGCGCAAAGCCCAGCGCGGCGCGCATCATGTTTGCGGCGGTGGCAATATCACCAACGGTATCGAGCAGCGTGCCATCGAGATCGAGCAACACCGCTTTCAGGGGCAGGGGGAAGGTAAATTTCGGCTTGGCGCGCAGGCGCGGCTTCCTGGCCACTACAGAAGTTTCCCCGGGCATATCGCCCGGAGAGGCAGTATCCACGCGGGTTTCGGCGGCATTGCCGCCAGCGACCGCGCCGCTGCTGGTGCCTGGCGTGACGGCCTCGGGCAACACCTCTGCCGTTTCCGCGCTCATGTGACCACCCCGGCGAGTTCAGCCCGCATGCCATGGATGGTTGCGAGATAGTCTTTTTGCCCAAATATTGCCGATCCTGCCACAAACGTATCGGCGCCGGCACGGGCTATCTCGGCAATGTTGTCCGTCTTCACGCCACCGTCGACTTCCAGCCAGATGTCTCGTCCGGATTCCTGAATGCGCCGCTTTGCTTCACGCAGTTTCTGCAGCGCCTCGGGAATGAATTTCTGACCGCCGAAACCGGGATTGACCGACATGATGAGTATCAGGTCCACCTTGGCCATGACGTGGTCCAGGTGTGACAACGGTGTTGCCGGATTGAACACCAGGCCCGCCTTGCAACCGCATTCGCGGATCAGCGATAGCGTTCGATCGACATGATCCGACGCTTCCGGATGAAAGCTGATGATGGCCGCGCCGGCCCTGGCAAAATCCGGCACGATCCGGTCCACCGGCTTGACCATCAGATGAACGTCGATCGGCACGACGCCGCCACTAGCCGCCACCGCATGCGGACGCACCGCCTCGCACACCATCGGCCCGATCGTCAGGTTGGGGACGTAATGATTGTCCATGACATCAAAGTGAATGACGTCCGCGCCGGCGGCGATGACCGCGCGAACTTCTTCGCCCAGGCGGGCGAAATCGGCGGAGAGAATGGACGGTGCAATCCGGTATTTCATGAACGGGAATTTTACGCGAATTGCGCGCCGATCCATTGCGCCACACGTATTGCGCGCGCATCGCAATTTCACTCGCCCATCGAAACGTGCCAAACGATGGCTTTCATCCCCGTGTTACGATTCCGCGCATGAGCAATGAATCAATCCATGACAGGAAATACGCGGTTGACGTGACTGCCCAGGCCTTTTACCTTCCCGATCAATCGGACGAGGAGAATGACCAGTATGTATTCGCGTACACCATCCGCATCACCAACACCGGCAACATCGCCGTCAAGGTGATCAGCCGTCACTGGATCATCACCGACGCGGACAACCAGGTGCAGGAAGTGCGCGGCATGGGGGTGGTCGGAGAACAACCGACCATCAAGCCCGGCGAATCGTTTGAATACACCAGCGGATCATCGCTGACCACCATGGTCGGCACCATGCGTGGCACTTACCAGATGAACGCCGAGGATGGCACCCGGTTCGAAGCGGTCATTCCCGAGTTCACGCTTTCGGTGCCACGCGTGCTCCACTAGCCGGGACGGTCAGGGTTGCGGATCTTTTGTGGGTGGTTCGGCCGGCTTTTCCTTTTCCTTTTCCGCTTCCTTTTCCTTGCGCGGAAACGTCCACCAGACGATGAACACGGCGATGCCGAAAGCCAGGAATACCTGAAAGAATACCCAACCCATCGGTGCAACCCCCATTCGCCGTTGCCGGCGGTTGATATACTCCCGGCACTATGACATTGACATCCGTTCGCGTCCAGACTCGTGGGAAATTTTCCGGGACGATTCTGGCGGTGCTTGCCTTCCTGACCGGATGTGCTTCCACACCCCCTCCTGTGCCGATTGCCGCGCTAACATGCCCGGTGTGCGCCATATGTTCGGCATGCATGGCGCCGGTCGCGTCAGCGGATTCGCCGGCCCTTGCCGACCACATGCCACCAGCTGCTGAAATCCTGCGTGGGCGACTGGAGAGGGACCAATGGGTCGCGCTCCCGCGATTTGATTCCGACGATCCGTCCGAAGCGCTAACGGCGTTCCTGCAAAGCTGTTCTGCGCTCAAATCAAAAGTGGAATGGCAGGACGTGTGTGCGCGTGCACGTTTGCTGCCGGCCAATTCGAATCCGGACAGCATCATCCAGTTCTTTCGTTACAACTTTGATCCTTTCCGCGTGGTCAATGCCGATGAGACCCGCGCCGGCCTGGTCACCGGCTATTACGAGCCGCTCCTGCATGGCTCGCGTGTCCCCACCTCAAGATATCGCTATCCCATCTATGCGCCGCCGCAGGACCTGATCACGGTGGACCTGAGCGATGTCTATCCGGACCTGAAATTCCGCCGGCTGCGCGGGCGCCTGGTGGGCAACAAACTGGTGCCCTATTTGCAGCGGGCCGAGATTGGCGCCGACGCGGCACCGCTCAAGGGCCTGGAAATTGCCTATGTGGACAATGCGGTGGAACTGTTCTTTCTGGAGATCCAGGGTTCGGGACAAATCCAGTTGCCCGATGGCACCCGGCTGCGCGTCGGTTATGCGGACCAGAATGGCCATCCGTTTCGATCGCTGGCAGGTGCGCTGATACGGCGCGGCGAAATCAAGGCGGAGCGCGCATCGTTGCAGGGCATCAAGGAATGGGCGCGCCGACATCCGGCAAAGGTGCATCAATTCATGAATGTGAATCCCAGTTTTGTATTCTTCAAGGAATTGCCGGGCGATCTTGGCGGACCCATTGGCACACTGGGCGTGCCCTTGACGGCTGAACGCTCCATCGCGGTAGACCAGCGGGTCATCCCGCTGGGTGTTCCCGTCTTCCTTGCCACCACTTTCCCGGGCACCCGGCAGGAATTGAATCGCCTGATGGTCGCGCAGGACACGGGCGGGGCAATCTATGGCGCCGTCCGCGCCGATTTCTATTGGGGCTTCGGCGATGAGGCCGGTGCCCAGGCCGGCAAGATGAAACAGCAAGGCAGGATGTGGGTCCTGCTGCCGAAAGGCTATGATCCGAACGGCGTTGCCGGCGCGACCATCCCCGCGCCCGCGAGCCTAATCAGTGCCCCAACCGCTGCCCCGACCGCTGCCCCGACGAAGGAATCGCCATGACCATCGCCTTTTGGTGCGTACTCGCCGCCGGACTTCTGCCTTACTGTGCCATTGCCATCGCCAAGTGGGACAAGACCTATTTGCGCAACAATGCCGCGCCGCGCGAATGGGAAGCAAGACTCCTGGGCCGCCAGTCCCGCGCCCACGCCGCGCACCTCAACAGTTTTGAGACCTTCCCGCTGTTTGCGGCAGGGGTGATGGTAGCGGCGTTCTGCAAAGCGCCGCAGGCGAGCGTCGATGGGATCGCGATCGCATTTGTGGTCACGCGCCTGGCCTACATTGCTTGCTACGTGAACAACCTCGCCACGTTGCGAAGCCTGGTCTGGATGGCTGGATTCGGTCTCAGCATTGCGTCGTTCTTCGTCGCCGCGTCGGTACGCTGACCAAACGAAACGGCTGCCGCGGCAGCCGTTTAATGTTCCATGAAGCACTTGAGCTACCGCTTGGCAGTTGCGGCGGGGGCCACCTTGGAGGCCGCGACCAATCGGGCCTCGATGCGATCCCTCGGCAGGGCGCCGGTCGCGCGCTCGCCATCCTCGAAGATCGTCACCGGCGTGCCGGTGACCCGCAACCTCTGCCCCAGCGCCACATTCTTGTCGATCGGATTTTCGCATGCCCCGCTTGCGGTCGGCGGCCGAGCGCGCAGCATGGTGTCCTGCCAGGCCTTCAGCCGGTCGGGTGAACACCAGATGGACTTGGATTTCTCGATCGAATCCTGCGAAAGGATCGGGTACGGAAAGATGTAAGCGGTAATATTTTCAAGCGCATTGATGTCCTGCTCGAAGCGCTTGCAATAACCGCAGTTGGGGTCTTCGAATATCGCCATTTTCCGCGAACCGTTGCCACGCACCAGCTTGATGGCCTGGCTGAGCGGCAGATCGCTGAAATTGATGGCCGTGAGCTTCTGCAACCGGTCTTCCGAGACGTTGGCGCGTGTCGCCGTATCGACGAGCATGCCGACCAGCAGAAACGTCACTTTCGGGTCTGTATAGATGATTTCACCTTTGGTGAAGATCTCATACAGATCGCCGTAACCCGCGCGGGTAATGCGTTCCGCCACGATGTCCGGGTACTTCTTCGTCAGTTCATTTTTTACCGCCTCGACATCGGCCTGAGCCGTGGCCGACAGGGAGAATGAGGCGAGTGCAAGATAAAGCGCGGTTTTGAGCAGTTTCACTAAGTTGTCCTTGAATCCAGTGTATTTCGAGTCGATTTCAACTGATTGGTTCCGCGCGTATGGCAACGCCAATCGGAAATTCAGCCTGTCGCATAGTCTATCAGTAGGGACTTTGCCGCCGGCAGTCCATTGAGCCAATCGACACCTTCATTGCGAAGCCAGCGCGCGGGCATCGCTTCGCTCAGGTAGAGCGAACGCAGGCGATCTGTCATTTCGCCTACCGCCCATGCCGCCTCGCGCGAACGGCGCTCGTAACGGCGCAGCAGCGCAAGATCGCCGATCGCCGCATAGCGCGAACGACTATCCAATACCGCGACCAGGTGGCGCACATCCGCAAAACCGAGATTCACGCCCTGACCGGCGAGCGGATGCACGGCGTGCGCGGCATCGCCGATCAGCGCCAGGCCAGGCTGCACCCATTGGGACGCCATGATCCGAGAAAGCGGAAAGCGCGCAATCGGCGAGACCAGCGACAACGTTCCCAGTTCGGCATGGCCCGTTGCTTCGACCATCCGGCAAATGGCGGTTGCATCATCCGACGGCAGCGATGCCGACATCTCCTTGCCGATGGACCAGACCATCGAGATGTGATTGCCCGGCAGCGGCAACCAGGCCATCACGCCATCGTACGTGAACCACTGTCGGGCGATATCACCGTGGGGATGTTCGCACCGAAAATTGGCGACCACGCCATCGCTTTCGTAGTCCTTTGTTGCCACGGACAAACCGGACCATCCGCGGATCTGCGACTTGCTGCCATCCGCGGCAACCAGCAAATCCGCCACGCATTTGCTGCCATCGGAAAGTTCCAGTTCGCGACGATTGCCGTCCACAGGACGCATGGCAACGGGCCAAATGCCGCGCAGAACCTTGACCCGCCCCCCATGAGACAGGCTATCCTGCAGCGCCTGCATGACGGCGGCATGCTCGACAATGGCGGCCAGCGGCTGACCGCGCTCAAGTACGAGACGGCCCTCATCGTGTCTGCCACCATCGCGATTGCCACCATCGCCCTTGCCACCAGTGCGCCGGCCATCCCCCCAAACCTGCATCACCCGCACCATGGCCATGCGTTGCCCCGCCAGGTTCGCACCGATTTCCCGCAGCAGGCCGAGCGACGATGGCGACAGGGCATAAACGCGGTGATCAAACGGCTCCGGCGGCGTTACCGCCGCGGCCGGACTACGCTCGATCACCGTGACCTCGACGCCGGCCAACGTCGATGCCGCGCGCGCCAGCGCCAGCCCCACCGGGCCGCCACCGACAATGACCAGCTGTGCGCTCATTTTCCCGCCCCGAAAAGCATGCGCCTGGCCAGCGCCCGGCGCGCGAACGGCAACAGGTCGATCGCGGCGAGGCCGAGGCCGCGCGGGATCCGCGATAACAGGTGATCGTTGGAAAAGGCGACCACCAGAAAATCAGTGAACCCCACGCTCATCCCGACATCGCGATCGCGCGAGCACGCATATTGCCGAAGGGTTTGCATGACGCTGTCCTGCGTCGGGAGGCCGCCCAGGCGCCGCGACAAATCGTCGGCGTCGCGCAATCCCAGATTGAATCCCTGCCCCGCCACCGGATGCAGTGCCTGTGCAGCATTGCCGATGACGGCGATCCGGCCCGTCACGCGCGATGACACCGTTCGCAGTTTCAACGGAAAACTTCGCCGATTCGAGACGGCCAGGAATTTCCCGGCGCGAAAACCGAAATGATCCTGGAAGGCCGCCAGGAAATCCGCGTCGCGCAGCAACTCAAGCGCTTCAATGCGCGCCGGAGGCGCCACCCATACCATCGAATAGTCACGGTCTCCCCCATGGGGCAACAGGGCGGCGGGACCTTCTGCCGTGAAGCGCTCATACGCGATGCCGTGATGCGGGGCATCGGTGATCACGTGACCGAGCAGGGCGCTTTGGCCATAGTCCTTTTCGTCAATGCCCAGCGACGGCACTTTATCGAGATTGGCGCCGCCATCGGCCAGTACCACTGTCCCGGCCGCCAGTTCCTGCTCGCGGCCCGCGTGCAAGAAGCTCACTTTCGCTTCACCTGACGTATCGTCCACGGCCGTCACCACCGCCCCGCGCAACACGCGAATCCGCTGCCGGTCGAGTTGATCATCCAGCGACGCCTGCAAATTCCCGTATGACAGTACATAACCCAGTGCCGGCACACCGGCGTCGAGATGCGACAGGCGCATTCGGCCGAAGCCGCCGCGCTGCGACGTGTGAATGGTGAGAATTTCCGTGGCGGACAAGTGTTTGCCCCAGGCGCCGCACTTGTCGAGAATTTCCCGGCTGCCGTGCGACAGGGCCAGCGAACGCGATTCGCGCGAGGGTCCTTCGCGCGCCTCGAGCAAGGTCACTTCAACACCGAGTCGCGCGGCCAGCAAGGCAAAGGTCGCGCCGACAGGTCCGGCGCCAATGACGACCGCGGACTTCACGCGACGCGCCGACCGCGGAATGGAGGGCCGGCCATCAACCCGCCGTCAGCGCCTCGACATCCTTCACCGACTTTGGACAGCTTGCCGTCAGATTCGTATTGCCCTTGGCCGTCACCAGGATGTCGTCCTCGATGCGCACGCCGATGTCCCAGAAGTGCTTCGGGACGTTGTCCGCCGGCCGGATGTAAAGACCCGGTTCCACGGTGACCACCATGCCGGGTTGCAGCGACACCCACTTGCCGTCGCGCTTGTACTCGCCCGCGTCGTGTACATCGAGTCCCAGCCAGTGGCCGGCCCGGTGCATGTAGAACTGCTTGTAGGTTTCCTTTTCCAGCACGCTCGCGAGCGAACCCTTGCAAAGCTTGAGGTCGATAAGACCCTGCGCCAGCACCTGGTTCGCGACATCGTGGTATTTGCCGAACGGCGCGCCCGGCTTGACGGCCTTGATGCAGGCCAGTTGCGATTCCAGCACCAGCTCGTAAATGTCCTTCTGCGGCCCGCTGAACCTGCCGGCGATCGGAAACGTCCGGGTGATGTCGGCGGCATAGCTTTCCAGTTCGCAGCCCGCGTCGATCAGCATCAGGTCGCCCTTCTTCAACGGCGCTGAATTTTCACGATAATGCAGCACGCAGGCATTGCCGCCGGCGGCCACGATGCTGCCGTAGGCCGGCTGCCGTGCGCCATTCTTGACGAACTCATGCAGCAGCTCCGCCTCGACCTGGTATTCGTACATGCCTGGCTTGGCAAATCGCATGGCGCGGGCGTGCGCATCGGAAGAAATCTTCCCCGCGCGCGCCATGATGTCGATCTCGGCCTTGTCCTTGATGAGCCGCATCTGGCTTACCGCGGTGCGCAGGTCGCGCACTTCCGCCGGCGCCGTGACGCCCATGCGCACCTTGGCGCGCACGGCATTCAACCAGCGCGTGATCGACTGATCCCACGTCGATGACGCGCCGATGGGGGTGTGAATCACGTCCTGATTGGCCATCAGGTCCGGAATGCGCGTGTCGAGTTCGCTGAACGAATACGCCTCGTCGAATGCGAACACTTCCCCGGCAACCTCCGGACCAAAGCGGAAACCGTCCCAAATTTCACGTTCAAGATTCTTGTCGCGGCAAAACAGCACATGGCGCGGTTTCTTGCCGAGCACAATCGCCAGCACCGCTTCGGGTTCGCGGAACCCGGTGAGGTAATAGAAATGGCTGTCCCAGCGATAGTCGTAGTGCGCATCGGCATTGCGCGTCGCTTCCGGCGCGGTGGCCAGCAGGACCAGACCGCCCTTCAGGTTTTTGGCGAGGCGCTTGCGGCGCTCGGCGTGAATCTTGACCTGGGGAACGACGACTGGGAACGGAATATTTTCTCGTTTCATGGGGTAGGAAATGGGCAGTGAAGGAAAGGCGTAATTGTACGCTGGCCAGCTTTTGGCATTGGTGAAGAGCCGTGACGGAGCTAACCGCAAGTCCAACGCGAAATTGGCAATCTCTAGCACTGGTGCGGCTTTCCGGCCACTTTTGGCTGTAACGCCGCATGGATAGGCGATCTGCGCGTTTTCACGAGGTTCTCGTTGACTGGGAATATATTCGGGCGTAATGTCCGGTTTTCTTCCCAGCGAAAGAGACGCCATATGGCCAGAGTTTTGCACACTGCCACGCCGCAAGATGCCGTCAGCACGTATATCAAAGCGGCGCGCGAACGACACTCACAAACGGAGCTGGCCAGTATTCTCGGTGTCGACACGCGAACGGTTCGGCGATGGGAAGCGGGCGAATCTGAACCTCCGCTGAGCGTGATTCGCGATCTCAAGCAACTCGCGCTACCGCTGCATCCTGAAGATTCAGAGCGCGGCGACTTCACTTTCATCGATCTGTTCGCGGGTATCGGCGGCATTCGTACTGCCTTTGAGGGAATCGGCGGGCATTGCGTCTATACCAGTGAGTGGGACAAGTACGCGCAAAAGACGTACGCCGTAAATTTCCCTGCATCGCACCGAATCGACGGCGACATCACCGAAGTGGACGCACACGATATTCCAGACCACGACGTGTTGCTCGCTGGATTTCCGTGCCAGCCGTTTTCAATCGCCGGCGTCTCCAAGAAGAATGCGCTGGGCCGCAAGCACGGTTTCGCGGACGAGACGCAAGGCACGCTGTTCTTTGATGTCGCTCGCATCATCAAGGAAAAGCGGCCACGCGCATTCCTTCTTGAGAACGTAAAGAACCTGCAATCACATGATAAGGGACGCACGTTTGATGTCATCAAGCGCACGTTGAAGGAGGAGCTTGGCTACCACATTCACTGCAAGGTAATTGATGCCGCGCATTTCGTGCCACAGCATCGCGAACGAATTATGATCGTTGGCTTTCGCGAGTCGGTAGGATTTGACTGGGCCGCATTGCAATTGCCCGAGAAAGGCGCGATCAAGCTGGCCACAATCCTCCACAAAACCGACGGGACAGAGCCCGACTTGCCGTGGGACGAAGGCCGTTACTTTGACGACGCCAAGAAAAAGGTCAATCTGAAATACACGCTCTCCGACCACCTTTGGACCTATCTGCAAAACTACGCCGCAAAACATCGCGCAAAGGGAAATGGATTCGGATTTGGATTGGTCACCGGAAAGGATATTTCGCGAACACTGTCGGCGCGTTATCACAAGGACGGCTCTGAAATCCTGATCAAGCAAGCGCGAAAAAATCCGCGCAGGCTTACGCCGCGTGAGTGTGCGCGGCTGATGGGCTTGCCGGATACATTCAAGATTGCGGTTTCCGATACCCGTGCTTACCAACAATTCGGAAACTGCGTTGCTGTGCCGGTGATAACTGCTGTTTCCGAACTAATGGCACAGTTCATCAAGGCAGAAGACTTTCAGCTATCTTTTGCAAACCTCGCCGTTGCCGCCTAGGAGAAAACCATGAAAAGCGCGACCCGTATTCCCGCATGCAATGACTACACATTTGATGGGATGCTGTATTGGTTTGCGAAAATGTCCGTAAATGACCTGCTCTTCCACCCCGATGACGACCCCGCAGAGGTGACGCGAATATCGGACAAGAAATCACTGTTCAGCCAAAGGGAGGTGCGTCAGGTGCGCAAGATTCTTGATCGCATGTTTGCAGAGAACGGCGATAACGTTTATGAGGCCGCGTATCCAGTTTTCATGAAGCGCATGGGCATTCAACTGGATGCTTGATGGCTGATGTAGTCGACAAAGCAACGCGCAGCCGGATGATGTCTGGCATTCGGGCGAAGGACACCAAGCCGGAAATACTCTGGCGAAGAACGCTTCACAAAGAGGGTCTGCGGTTTCAGCTTCATAGATGGGACTTAAGTGGAAAACCAGATCTGGTATTTCCTCGACACCACGTTGCATTATTTGTGAATGGCTGTTTTTGGCACGGGCATGAGTGTCGTGTTTTCAAATGGCCGAAGACAAGAGTCCAGTTTTGGCAGAACAAAATCCAACATAACCGGAATCGAGACCTGCGGGTAATAGAAGACCTTGAGGCACTTGGCTGGCGGTGCCTAGTGGTCTGGGAATGCGCGCTACGGGGTGCGACCGAAACAACAATAGCGGCCACGGGAAGAAACGTTGCGAAGTGGATACGAGATGGCGCGGGAAGCGCTCAACTTTCGGGAGCATTATGAAAGAAGTATCGGGAGCGATTGAAGATAGTGAAAACGTGGAGCAATCGCTACTCCAGGAACTGCTTTCCACCTGTGAGACAGTCTTCGTCAAGAAGTTGTCGCTAAACGACCGGGATTGGTCACGCTTGCGAAACAAGCATCAAGCTGGCGTTTACGTTCCCCGAACTGAACGCGACTCTGGTTTCTTTCCGGATTTAAAGAATAAATTGCGCACCGGCAAGGATGCCGACGGCAAACCAATACGTGAGGCCTTCTTTCAAACGGAGTGGCCACAATTTGGAGTTACGGATCAAAGTCGTTTGGTGCATTACGCGAGCAAAGGGGAGGAAACGCACCTGACAGGTTTACCCAAGGAAGCTTTCCGTGAATTGGCACCCGCCTCCTTCTTGGTGATAGGAAAATCAAGCGATGGAAACAAGAACCCGATTTTCAAGTGCATCACTTTGGACTCGACATCTGAGTCGGCAACTTCTCTAATTGACGTGCTTTCGATTGAGCCTGATTTTGTTTCTGCAATTCGTCATCCGCTCAAGCTAGCCGCTCAAGTTAAGAAAGTAACGCTAACTTTTCTCGAACTGGTAATACGCGCTTATCACGATGGCAAGCTTGTAGAATTCGCGGCCAAACACTCAACTCTCCCGTCGACGAACAGCCTAGCGACATTGGCACGGCAGCAGTATCTATCGCGCACCGGATTGAAGAATTTTGATCCCTTTACAATCAGGAAGCCTGGGGATGTAATTCGCCAAGTTAGCAGAGGCGATGAATACGAAATCTTCAGGGACTTGCAGATGAAAGCCAAGTCAGTCGAGCTCGTGAGCATGATAGTTGGCACGAATCCCGCAACTGCATCGATCGAACGGATTATTACTGCGCTTGTTACTGATTATCCGAAGATAGATGCACTTCTTCTTTCGGCGAGTCAGCAGCGGAAGTCGCGCGCAGGCTATTCGTTTGAATTTCAGATAGAGCAAATGCTGATCGATGGTTGTATTGCATACGACAAGCAGGTGGTTATTGAAGCAAAGAAGCGTCCCGACTTCATTCTTCCGTCGTTTGATTTCTTCAAGTCCGTCAATAGAAAAAAGAGCGACGTAATTGTGCTCAGTGCCAAAACGACCTTGCGAGAACGATGGAAACAAGTTCAACGAGAAATCGGCAATTCCGATCTTTTTCTTGCGACAGTTGATGAGAATATTGCCAGCAATGCGATTGACGATATGGGCAGTATCGGCATCACCCTGGTCGTTCCGGAAAGTCTAAAGGCATCCGACACGACTGAATACAAGAAGCATAAAAGCGTTATCAGCTTCAAGAGTTTTTTCGAGTTCGAGGTCAAGAAGAAACGCATGCCTACGTGGAACAGGAAGGGAATTTACCCAAGAGTCGTTCCTTGATGCGCGCGTTAATCGCGAACTGACTTGAGCATTGGGAAGATAGTCGTGTGCTCTACTTGCGTCATGCCTCGCTCATCGCAAGCACGAGACACTAGCGCCCATGCGCCTTTCCAGCAGTTTTTGCTCCAACAACCGCGCCAGTCCTAGACCTTATCCCTCAAAACCTGTACCCGACCACCGCCGTATCGCCGATCTTCAGCTCATCGAACAGCTTGAGCAG
>JBDTSU010000041.1:0-16812 GCA_039930965.1 Betaproteobacteria bacterium | reverse complement strand
GTTCTCCGCCGCGAAGTTGCCTACGTCGAAGCCGGTGCGCGGGCCGGATCGGCCAACTTTTCGCGAGGCAGCCCCTTCGGCAGGGGAAAAGTAATATTCTCGGTAATGCCATCGAGTTCACGCACGCTGACGGCGCCGAGCGCCTTGAGTTTGGCGACGACATTGCGCACCAACACATCGGGCGCTGACGCGCCGGACGTCACCCCGATGCGCCGCTTTCCGGCGATCCATTCTGGCAGCACTTCTTCGGCGCTATCCACCTGGTAGGTCGCACAGCCGAGCGTGGCGGCCAGTTCGCGCAGGCGATTGGTATTGGAACTGGTCCGTGAGCCGACCACCAGCACCACCTCCACTTGCGGCGCCATGAACTTGACCGCATCCTGGCGATTCTGGGTCGCGTAGCAAATATCGTCCTGTTTGGGGCCAACGATTTGCGGAAATCTGCTTTTCAGCGCATCAATCACAATCTGGCAGTCGTCGACCGAAAGCGTGGTTTGCGAGACATAGGTGAGCCGGGTGTCCGCGGGAATCACCAGCTTCGCGACGTCGTCGGCGGTTTCGACCAAATACATTCCCGCCTCGGACTGGCCCATCGTACCTTCCACTTCCGGATGGCCTTCATGCCCGATCATCACGACTTCAAAGCCTTCCTTGCGCCGCTTCATGACTTCGATATGGACCTTCTTCACCAGGGGGCAGGTCGCGTCAAAAACATGGAACCCACGCTTGGCGGCCTCGATGCGTACCGCCTTGGAAACGCCGTGTGCGCTGAAAACCAGCGTTGCCCCGCCCGGCACATCGGACAGCTCCTCGATGAAAATCGCACCCTTGCTGCGCAAGTCGTCGACCACGAACTTGTTGTGCACGATTTCGTGCCGGACATATATCGGCGCGCCATGCAATTTGAGGGCGCGCTCGACGATCTCGATGGCGCGATCGACACCGGCACAAAATCCGCGTGGGTTGGCGAGCAGTACGTCGGCTTCAATCATTCGAGTATTGGTTTTTCCCGGCACATTCTTCAATTAGAACTCTAGCACTGGTGCGGTCCGCAGGCAGAAATAACCTGAAAGCGCGCTCCGGTGCTGGAGTTGAGATGAGGGCATCCCCTCGCCTAGTAATTTTCCAAATCATCTTCCGGCGGAGAGCCAAAGCGCTCTTCCTTCCAAGGGTCGGCGTCATTATGATACCCGCGCACTTCCCAGAAACCAGGCCGGTCTTTTTCATGAAATTCAATGGCACGGATCCACTTGGCGCCTTTCCACGCGTAACGCCGGGGGACCACCACTCGCGCAGGCCAGCCGTGTTCGATCGATAGCGGCGCGCCGAAGACGCTGTGTGCAACCAGGACATCGTCGTCAAGCAAAGCGGTCAACGGCAAGTTGGTGAGGTAGTCATCGTAACCGTGAAGAGTGACGAAGCGAGCCTCATCCCTGGGGTCGGCCAGACGCACGAGTTCGCGCGCCGGGACACCCGCCCAGTCCATGTCTAGCTGCGACCAGCGCGTGACACAATGCATGTCGCTTTGGACGTTTACTTGCGGCAATGAATTGAACTGCGCCCAGTCCAGGCAGAGTTCGTTATTGACCAGCCCAAACAACCGAAGAGTCCAGGCGGCTTTGTCGAGAGCTGGCCGGACACCCATGTCGAGTACCGGAAAATCGCTGACGCGCGACTGGCCCTGCGGGATGCGTTTTTCAGGCGAGATGCGTCCCGGCCTCATCCCGTGTTCGATATTTCGTTTGGCCAGGGCAATCTTGCCTTCAATGACCTTTGTCCAGTTGGTCATGCTTCTGTTTTCCTGCCCTGGGTATCGCCGGAAGACGAGCGGTCGTGAGGCTTGCGAAAGGAGTCAAGAATCAGCAGGCCGGCGCCCACGCAAATGGCGGAATCGGCAACATTGAACGCCGGCCAGTAATAACCGGCCACATGCCATTGCACGAAGTCCACGACATAGCCGTGCAGGACGCGGTCATAGAGATTTCCCATTGCGCCACCGATAATCAGCGCCAGCGCAATCGACAGCCAGCGATTCAAATGGTTGCTCCGGAGCATCCAGGCGAGTACCAGCGAAATGATCACTGTCAGCACAATGAAGAACTCGCGCTGCCAGCCGGACGCGCCGGCCAGGAAACTGAACGCGGCGCCGGAGTTGTGGGCCAGCACCAGATTGAACCAGGAGAAGACATACCGTGATTCGCCGTAATTGAAGTTGGCGGAAATGGCATATTTGGACACCTGGTCGAGCACGCACACAAACAGGCTCAGCCACAGCCAACGCAACCAGCCAAGCCTGGAATTAACGCTATGCATAAAACCGCTTCTCACCCTCGCCAAACAGATTGCTCACGCACCGGCCGCAGATTGCCGGGTGTTCTGCGTTCGACCCCACATCTGCACGATAGTGCCAGCAGCGCGCACATTTGGGTTGCGTGCTCGCCTTGACGATAACCGACAAGGAGCCGCCATCGGCAGATTTGCAGGCTGTCGCAGCCGATGTAATCATGACGAACTTCAAGTCGCTTTCCAATGCCGCGAGCAAGTCGTAGTCCCCTCCTGATGCCGAGAATTCCACTTCGCCCTGCAGCGAAGAGCCGATCGCCCCGGCCGTGCGCTGGTCTTCAATGCTCTTCAATGCAGTCGCGCGGATTTCACGAAGTCTGTTCCAGCGAGACGCGAGGCCCGGGTCATCACCGACGTCAGGCAAGGTGTAATAGGCATGCAAAAATACGCTTTCGTCCGGATCCGGATTCAACGTGCTCCAGATTTCTTCCGCGGTGAATGACAAAACCGGCGCGATCAGGCGCGTCAACAACTGCACAATGTGATGCAAGGCGGTTTGCGCCGAGCGCCTGGGCGTCGAGTGGACGCCTGCCGTATACAACCGGTCCTTGAGAATATCCAGATAAAACCCGCCAAGATCTTCCGAACAGAAATTCTGGATCGCCTGCATGGCCGGCTGAAATTCGAATTTCGCGTAATGCGCCAACACTTTCTTCTGCAGTTCGTCGGTCAATACCAGAATGTAGCGGTCGATCTCCAGCCATTCGTCCGCGGGCAACGCATCGTTGGCCGAATCGAAATCGGCCGTGTTGGCCAACAGAAATCGCAGTGTATTGCGGATGCGCCGATAACTTTCGACCACCCTCTTCAGGATTTCGTCCGATATTGAGAGTTCGCCCGAATAGTCCGTGAGGCCTGCCCAAAGACGCAGGATCTCGGCACCCAGTGTGTCCGATATTTTTTGGGGGGCGACCGCATTGCCCATGGACTTGGACATCTTCTTGCCCTGCCCATCGACCGTGAAGCCGTGCGTGAGCAGGCTCTCGTACGGCGCGCGACCGTTGAGTGCACATGACACCAGCAGCGAGGAGTGGAACCAACCGCGGTGCTGATCGGAGCCTTCCAGGTAAAGATCCGCCTGCCCGGGCTTGCCGTCAGTCGACGGCTTGACCAGTGCGGGAGTGGTTGCCATCACAGTGTTAAATGTGGCGCCCGAGTCCAGCCAAACGTCGAGTGTGTCGTTGATCTTTTGGTAGTCCGCCGCATCACTGCCAAGGAGTTCTTCGGCCGTAATGTGCTGCCAGGCTTCGATGCCTTCCTGCTCGACGCGCCGCGCGACGATTTCAAGGAGCTCGAGCGTGCGTGGGTGAGGTTGCTGAGTCTCCCGATGCAGGAAGAACGGAATCGGTGTTCCCCATTTTCGTTGCCGCGAAATGCACCAGTCCGGCCGATTGGCGATCATGCCGTAAAGACGAGCCTGGCCCCATGCCGGATAGAAATGGGTGGCATCGATGGCGGCCAGTGCCATCTCGCGCAAAGTCAGATCATCTCCCGGCGCCTTCAAGTCCATGCCAATGAACCATTGCGCGGTCGCGCGGAACACCGTCGGCGTTTTGTGGCGCCAGCAATGCGGATAGGAATGCTTGATGTTCGACGTCTGGAACAGCGCCCCCGCACTTTCAATCGCCTTGACGATTTCCGGCTGCGCTTTCCAGATGTTCATACCTCCAAACAGTGGCAGCGACGTCGCATATTGACCATTGCCCATGACCGGATTCAGGATGTCATCGTTTGTCATCCCGTATCGTTTGCACGAGTTGAAGTCGTCCACGCCGTAAGCGGGGGATGAGTGGACGATACCGGTGCCGGTGTCGAGGGTGACGTACTCGCCAAGAAAGATGGGTGAGACGCGATCGTAGAATGGATGCTTGAATTCGATGCGCTCAAGGGATTGGCCCTTTGCGATCCCAATCACTTTCCACTGCTTCAGTCCATAGCGACTCGTCAGCTCTAGTACGCGGCCGTCAGAAAATCCCTCATCGAGGACGACCGGTTCCTGGTTTCCACGCAGGTACGCTGGTCGCATGAGAATCTCATTCGCGACAATAATGCACTTCTCGCCAGTGTCAACAAGTGCATAGTCGAATTCCGGATGTGCATTCAACGCCTGGTTGGCCGGAATTGTCCACGGCGTCGTCGTCCAGATCACGGCATAGACCGGGCCCTCCGGCAACTTCGTCAGACCAAACGCCTTCGCCAGTTTTTCGCGTTCACCCTCGATGATTGGAAATCCCACGTCGATTGTGATTGACGATTTGTCCTCATACTCGACTTCTGCTTCTGCCAGTGCGGATTGACAATCGAAGCACCAGTTCACCGGCTTCAGGCCACGATACACATAGCCGCGCTCGAACAACTTGCCGAGCGTGCGAATTTCCGCTGCTTCGGTGGCAAAGTCCATGGTCTTGTACGGGTGATCCCAGTCACCCAACACACCGAGGCGCATGAAATCGGCCTTCTGCAACTCGACCTGCGATTCGGCGTGCGCGCGCGCCAACGACATCAGCTTTTCCGGTGGGAGGTTCTTGCCGTGCTGCTTCTCGACAAAAATCTCAATCGGCATGCCGTGGCAGTCCCAGCCAGGAATGTAAACCGCATCATAGCCCGCCAGTTGCTTCGACTTGACGACCACGTCCTTGAGGATCTTGTTGATGGCGTGGCCGATGTGAATGGCCGCGTTGGCGTAAGGCGGCCCGTCGTGCAGGATGAACTTGGGCCTGCCTTTTGAGGCCTCGCGAATCTTCTCATAGAGCGTGCGCTCCTGCCATTCCCTGACCCATCCCGCCTCGCGTTTGGCGAGATCGCCGCGCATGGGAAACGGCGTATCCGGGAGATTCAGCGTGCTCTTGTAATCAGTCTTTTGATCCATCATCGATTTTCCGCAAAATTGTATTCGCCCGGGTCGTGTCGTCATGCATCTGCGTGACGAGTGCGTCGAGGCTCGCAAATTTTTGTTCGTCGCGGATTTTTTCGATGAAGGCGACTTCCAGGCGCTGCCCGTAGAGATCACCCGAGTAATCGAAGAGGAAGACTTCCAAATGATGGTGGTTTTCAGAAGAAACCACCGGATTGGTGCCGAGGTTGGCGACCCCATTGAGGACCATGCCATCCTTGCTCGCCACTCCCTCGAGCCCGCGAGTTACAAGCCTGCATTTTACCGCAAACACGCCGGAGAGCGCGGGATTTTGGCGGCGCACGCCGCTACCCAGCGAAATATTGGCGGTCGGGAAGCCGAGCGTGCGCCCCAGTTTCCTGCCGTGCGTCACCCGGCCGATAATCGCGTAGGGCGCACCCAGCATGCGGCGCGCCGCCGGCAATTCGCCCTGCGACAAGGCGCTGCGAATGGCGGTGGATGAGATACGCTCATTTTCTTCAATAATGTCCGCCATGGTCTTGACACTGAAGCCATGCAATTTTCCGGCGGCACGTAGCGTATCGACATCGCCGGCGCGCTTTGCGCCAAAACGAAAATCGTCTCCCACCATCAGCCAGCGGACGTTCATTCTCACCAGTGAGCCGATAAATGTATCGGGTGACTGCGCGGCAAAATCCGTGTCGAATCGCGGAATAAAGGTAAGTTGAATCTCTGCACGGGCAAAGGCCGCTAGTTTCTCTGTCACGCTCATCAGGCGTGGCGCGGCGAGCCCCGCGTCGTTTTTCAATCGCGCAAAATACTCGCGTGGCATCGGTTCGAAGGTCATCACTGCGGGGGTAAGCGCCTGCTCACGTGATGCGCACAAGGTTGCACGCAAAATCGCCTGATGACCCAGGTGAACGCCGTCAAAATTGCCGATGGCAAGGGCCAATGGCGTGGAACCGCCTGCAAAGACGCGGACCAGATGCATGGAATTCATCAGGCGCCGCTTTTCAGGAAATCGCGCGTACGAATGCGCATCGCCCCGAGCGCCACAAAATAGACTACCGCGCCCAGCGCAATGATCCAGGAAAGACGGATGCACTTTGCCATCATGTCCAGCGTCAGCCATTCGGTCTCGGTACCCGATGCCCACCACAGGACGCCGCCCATCAGGTACAGCGCGACCACAAGCTTGAGCAGAAAGGCCAGCCACCCGGGCTGCGGAGAGAAGACGCCCTGCCGGCGAATGAAGTAATACAGCAGTCCCGCATTCACGCAGGCGCCGAGGCCAATTGACAATGCGAGTCCGGCGTGCTGAAACAGCGGAACGAAAGCAAGGTTGAGGATCTGCGTGACAACCAGCGTGACGATGCCAATTCTTACCGGCGTCCTGACATTCTGGCGCGCGTAAAAGGCGGGTGCGAGTATCTTGACCAGGATTATTCCGGCGAGCCCTGCCGCGTAGGCGACCAGCGCCGCACGCGACATCAGCACGTCATTTGCGCTGAACCGGCCGTGTTGAAAGATCGTCGCAATAAGCGGCGTGGCAAGGAGTGCAAGTGCCAAGGCCGCGGGCAAGGTAAACAGTAGCGTCACGCGAAGACCCCAGTCCATCAGTCTTGAGAACTCATGCTGATTCCGCAGGGAGTGGCTCTTGACCAATGACGGCAACAGCACGGTGCCGAGCGCAACACCCAGTAGCGCGGAGGGAAACTCCATCAGGCGATCTGCTGCCGTCAGCCACGAAACCGACCCCGTTTGCAGGAATGAAGCGATTTGCGTATTCAGCAACAAGGAAATCTGCGCCACCGAGACGCCCAGGATCGCCGGCGCCATGAGTGCCAGAACGCGAACCACGTCTTCATCCTTCCTGAACCGCCAGGCGGAAATGGCGATGCGCGGCAACATGCCGACCCGACGCAACGCCGGAACCTGGAACGCCAGTTGCACCGCGCCGCCTACCAGCGTGCCGATGGCGAGTGCCAGAATGGGTGGATTGACCCTCGGGGCCAGCCAAATGGCCGACGCGATAACCGAAAGATTGAGCAACACCGGTGTGAACGCCGGTGTCTTGAATGCGCTGAAACTGTTGAGGATGCCGGCGGCCAGCGCCACCAGCGAAATAAAGAAGATGTAGGGAAAAGTAATGCGCACCAGTTGGACCGTCAGGTCATACTTGGCCGCATCGGCCGAGAATCCCGACGCGGTCAGATAGACGAGCAATGGCGCGGCAATGACACCGATTACGGTGACAAAGAACAATATCAAGGCGAGCAAGCTGGCGACATGATCGGCGAGTTGCCTGGCGTCCGCTTCATTGCCCCTGGCCTTGACTTCCGCAAAGACCGGTACAAATGCCTGGCTGAAGGCGCCTTCGGCAAACAGGCGCCTGAGCAGGTTCGGGATGCGCCACGCAACCTGAAATGCATCCATGGACGCCCCGGCACCGAACAGGTTGAAACCGATGATCTCCCGAATGAGCCCGGTAATGCGTGACAGGAAGGTCATCGCGGACACGGACGCGGCAGCTTTCAGCAGATTCATGGTCGGGGGGAGATCGTGAAAGAGGGGCAAAATGCCAGCAAAATCAGCAGGTTTGCTTTTTTATTGGGGTGAGCTATAATACAAGGCTTCCCGCAAATTTCATCGCAAGAATCTGGAAAAATCATGGCAAATACCAAACAAGCCGCTAAACGTGCCCGTCAGGCGACCAAGCAGCGCGCGCATAACATGTCGCAGCGCACTGAATTGCGCACGGCGATCAAGAAAGTCACCGCAGCCGTTGCCGCGGGCGACGTAGCCAAAGCGGAAGCCGTCTTCAAGGCTTCATCGTCCACGATCGATTCGATCGCCGACAAGAATATCATTCACAAAAACAAGGCTGCTCGTCACAAGAGCCGTCTTTCCGCTGCGATCAAAGCTATCGGCTCGAAAGGCCAGACCGCCGCGCAAGCGTAAGTCACCCGTACATGATCTAGAGGGCAATGCGTGTTGCCCGCCTACGACATACCGCCAATCGAGCTCCGGTGACAGGAGCGTTGAGATTGGCGGTTTTCTTTTGTGCCGCTCAATTTCGTGGCATGAGTGACCGGATAAGTGCATGTCGATCACTCATCGTGCTTCCCGGCAGCGCCGCACACGGTCGCACCGTTGCCGCCGCCAACCGCGATATCACCGTTGCCACAGGCAAATGGACGTTGAATCTGGTGTGAGGTCTGTTCCAGTGCGCGACTCATCATATTGCGAAGGGTCGTCATTCGCGGCGCCAGCACATCGTTGCACTCTGCACCGGATGTTGCACTGCACACTGGTTTGCCCTATATTTGTGCCTCTTGAAACGATGCGGCGGCCCCCGACGACCATTTCGGGCCGCCGTTGTCATTTTGGCCCGGGCTTTGTGAGCTGGGACGCGGTTTAGGAGACAAGATGCTCACCCCACACCTGATGAACACATACAAACCCGCGCCAGTCGCCTTTACGCACGGGCAGGGTGCCTGGCTCTACACTACTGACGGCCGCAAAATGCTTGATGCGCTGGCCGGCATTGCCGTTTCCGGCTTGGGTCACGCGCATCCCAAACTCGTCAAGGCCATCGCCGACCAGGCCAGCAAGATCATTCACACCTCGAATCTGGTGAATATTCCCGAGCAGGCGGCATTGGCGGACAAGCTTTGCGGCCTCGCGGAGATGGACAATGTCTTCTTCGCCAATTCGGGGGCAGAGGCCAACGAATGCGCGATCAAGCTTGCCCGGCTGTATGGACATCAGCGCGGCATTTCCAATCCCCACATCATCGTGATGGAGCGCGCCTGGCATGGCCGCACACTGGCCACGCTGGCCGCCACCGGCTCGCGCAAGGCGCAAGCAGGCTTTGAACCCTTGGTCACCGGCTTTATCCGCGTGCCCTACAACGATATCGACGCCATTCGCGCCATCGCGCAGCACAACAAGGATGTGGTCGCGGTGCTGACCGAGGTGGTACAGGGCGAAGGTGGCATTGTGGCTGCCCGTGCCGATTACCTGCGGGAATTGCGCGAACTGACCGCGCAAAAGCAGTGGCTGCTGATGATCGATGAAGTGCAGTCCGGCATTGGCCGCACCGGCAAGTGGTTTGCGCACCAGTGGGCGGGAATTTCTCCTGATGTGATGCCGCTGGCGAAGGGCCTGGGTTCCGGGGTGCCCATCGGCGCCTGCCTGGCAAAGGGTATCGCCGCAACCGTGTTCAAGCCCGGTAATCACGGCACCACCTTCGGTGGCGGCCCGCTGGTCTCGGTCGCCGCGCTTCGCACGCTGGAAATCATGGAAGAAGAGGGGTTGCTGGCGAACGCAAGCAAAATGGGCGAGATCATGAAGTCGGCGTTTGAAAGCGCGTTGGGCGGCATGCCCGGAGTCAAGGCCATCCGTGGAATGGGCCTGATGCTGGGGATCGAGCTCGATCGCCCGTGCGGAGATATCGTCAACATGGCGCTGGAATCCGACATCTTCACCAATGTGACGCAGGACAGCGTAGTCCGGATCCTGCCGCCGCTGATCATCAACGAGGCCGAGGCGCGGGAAATCGTGGCGCGACTCGTGCCGGTCATCAAGACATTTCTCAATCAGGCTGGAAAGGCCGCTGCCTAGGCCCGCTACCGGGCACGTTGGAAATTCAATGAGACACTTTCTGCAGTTCAAGGATTTTACCCGCGACGAGTACGAGCACCTGTTCGCGCGCACCAGGATACTCAAGCATCGCTTCAAGAATTACATCCCCTATCAGCCGCTGACCGATCGAATGCTGGCGATGGTGTTTGAAAAAAGCTCGACGCGAACGCGCGTGTCCTTTGAGGCGGGCATCTACCAGCTTGGTGGACAGGCCATCAACCTCGACTCGCAATCGACCCAACTGGGCCGCGCGGAGCCGATCGAGGACACGGCGCGCGTCATTTCGCGCATGGTCGATCTGGTGATGATCCGGACCTTCGAGCAGGAAAAGGTGGAACGATTTGCCGCGCATTCGCGGGTGCCGGTGATCAATGGCCTGACCAATGAATACCATCCTTGCCAAGTACTGGCGGACATATTCACCTACGTCGAACAACGTGGCTCGATCACCGGCAAGACGGTCGCGTGGATCGGGGACGCCAACAACATGAGTTACACCTGGCTGGAGGCGGCACGGGTACTGGATTTCAAGCTGCATGCCGCCACGCCGGCGGGATACGAGATGAAGTCCCAGCGCGGGGAGTTGCTCGATGCGGATCACCTGCAGTCATTTACGGATCCGCGGGACGCCGCGAAGGGCGCGCACCTCGTCACCACCGACGTCTGGACGAGCATGGGCTTTGAGGCCGAAACCGATGCCCGCAAGGCCGCGTTTGCGGATTTCACCGTCGATGCCGGCATGATGGCGGTCGCCGACCGCGATGCACTGTTCATGCACTGCCTGCCCGCGCACCGTGGCGAAGAGGTCACGGAAGAGGTCCTTGAGGGGCCGCAAAGTGTCGTCTGGGAAGAGGCGGAAAACCGCCTGCACGTGCAAAAGGCGCTGATGGAATTCCTGCTATTGGGGCGAATCGATTCCTGATGGGTTGATTCACAACAGGTCTTTTCAATTTACTGATACTGAAAGAACTTATGAGTGATGTGAAAAAAGTGGTGCTGGCGTATTCCGGTGGACTCGATACCTCGGTGATCCTGAAATGGTTGCAGGATGTCTATCAATGCGAAGTCGTGACCTTCACGGCCGACATCGGCCAGGGC
Organism: Betaproteobacteria bacterium; assembly: GCA_039930965.1. GTDB lineage: Bacteria > Pseudomonadota > Gammaproteobacteria > Burkholderiales > Usitatibacteraceae > UKL13-2. The sequence goes on along the minus strand of JBDTSU010000041.1, from coordinate 5,870 downwards.
GAAGAGGTTGAGCCCGCGCGAAAAAAGGCGCTGGCGATGGGCATCAAGAAGCAGAATATTTTTATTGAAGATCTGCGCGAAGAATTCGTGCGCGATTACGTGTTCCCGATGTTTCGCGCCAATACGGTCTACGAGGGCGAGTACTTGCTGGGCACCTCGATTGCGCGCCCGCTGATCGCCAAGCACATGATCGAAATCGCCCGCAAGACCGGCGCTGACGCCGTCTCCCACGGTGCGACCGGCAAGGGCAATGATCAGGTGCGCTTCGAACTGGGTGCTTATGCCTTGATGCCGAACGTAAAGATCATCGCGCCCTGGCGTGAATGGGACCTGCTGTCTCGCGAGAAGCTGCTGCAATACGCCGACAAGCACAAGATTCCGGTCGACTTCAAGAAACGCAAAGGGGGCGGCGCCCCGTACTCGATGGACGCCAACCTGCTGCATATCTCCTACGAAGGCGGCATCCTCGAAGACCCGGCTTTTGAGCCCGAAGACAGCATGTGGCGCATCACGGTATCGCCCGAGAAAGCGCCCAACAAGCCGGAGATTGTGGAACTCGCCTACAAGCAGGGTGATATCGTCGGCGTCAACGGCAAGAAGCTTTCGCCTGCCAGAGTGTTGACCGAATTGAATCGGCTGGGGGGCAAACACGGCATCGGCCGCCTCGACATGGTGGAAAACCGCTACGTCGGGATGAAATCGCGTGGCTGCTACGAGACGCCCGGCGGCACCATCATGTTGCGCGGGCATCGCGCCATGGAGTCGATCACCATGGATCGCGAAGTGCTGGCGCTGAAGGATGACTTGATGCCGCGCTATGGGCGGATGATCTACAACGGCTACTGGTTCTCGCCCGAGCGCGAACTGCTGCAGGGATTGATCGATGCGTCGCAAAAAACCGTCAATGGCACGGTGAAGCTCAAGCTCTACAAGGGAACCATCTTGGTGGTGAGTCGAGAATCGAAAACTGACTCCCTCTTTGACCAGACCATTTCCACCTTTGAAGACGATGCCGGCGCCTACAACCAGGCCGATGCGGCGGGCTTTATCAAGCTGAACGCGCTGCGTATGCGAATTCAGGCAAATAAGGCCGGCAACCGGGCGGCGCTTCGCAAGAAGGGCATCAAGCAAGGCCAGCGCGAACCGAAGGGTGACGCGTAAGGCTCTAACCGAATCCTCACACCACGCGTCCGGCGCACCGGCCGCAAAACACGACAGGTCCCAATATGCCCTCATTCGATATCGCTTCGGAAGTCAACAAAGTCGAACTCAAGAACGGTGTCGAACAGGCCAACAAGGAAATCTCGACGCGGTTTGATTTCAAGGGGTCCGACTCGCGTATCGAACAGAGCGAACTTGAACTCACGCTCTATGCGGATGACGATTTCAAGCTGGGCCAGGTCAAGGACGTGTTGTTGAACAAGATGGCCAAACGCGGCGTCGATGTGCGCATGCTCGATGAAAAGAACCGGGAAAAAATCGGTGGCGACAAGGTCAAACAGATCATCAGCGTCCGCAACGGCATCGAGATTGAACTTGCCAAGAAGATCGTCAAGTACATCAAGGACGCCAAGATCAAGGTGACGGCATCGATCCAGGGCGAGAGCGTGCGCGTGCAGGGGACCAAGCGGGATGACCTGCAGGCGGCGATTGCCTTATGCAAGGCAAAGGTTGAAGAAGTGCCGCTGCAGTTCAACAACTTTCGCGATTGACGGCAACGCGGCAAATTTGTCGCCGCGGGTATAGAAGGCCATTGCGAGCGCCCTGCCGGGCATTTTCGGCTGCAAAGCCGCGCCAATGCTTGTGTTTTGTTTTCTTACGACGCAGTCAAGCCGGTGACCCAGCGCCCATATAACCGGTCGGCGAGCGCCCTGAGCGCCGGCATCTTTTCCTGAATAGCCGCGTGCATTTCTGCCGGCCGCTGCACGCTCGCGGAAACGACAGCATTTTCCGCCTCCCAATCGGCGCACCATTCCTCGATCATCTCCGCGGTCATCTCGATGTGGCATTGCATGGCCAGTGAATTGCCGATGACATAGGCCTGGTTTTCGCACGCGACGGCGTGAAGAATCCGCGTCGCGCCTCGCGGCAGCGTGAAGGTCTCGCCATGCCACTGAAAAGTGGTGAATTGCGGATTGACGGCGATGTCTTCCCCCAGCCACTCCTTTGCAAGGGCGTTATTCTCGGCAAACAGGGGATTCCAGCCGATTTCCTTGACCGGGTTACTCGCGACCTCCCCGCCCAGTGCTTTCGACATCAGTTGCCCGCCGAGGCAGTGGCCGATACACGGCCGGTGGTTCGCGATCGCCGCGCGAATCAATGTGAGGACAGGCGGTATCCACGGTAAATCATCGTTGACGCTCATCGGCCCGCCCATCAGTACCAGTCCGGAGAAATCGTCGAGGCTCGCCGGCGGCGTTTCACCCTCATCAATCCGGCACAGCGTCCAGGGAATCGAATGCCGGTCGAGAAAGCTGGCAAAATAGCCGGGTCCATCGTCGGAAGAAAAGCGCAATATGGCAACGGGTTTCATGGAGAGCGGAGGCAAGGTGATGCGGCATTTTACGCGCGCCTTCGCGTTGTACGCGGCGCTGTGCGCTGCCTTGGTGAGCGGCGCTTCATGGGCGGTCAGCGTGACCCTGGTCGGCCTGTTTCCCGGCAAGGCCGTGGTCGTCATCGATGGCCAGGAGCCGCGCACCCTCTCCGCCGGTCAGAAAACAGTCGAAGGCGTCACGCTCGTCAGCACGGCGTCGGAAACGGCCGTGTTCGACATCGGTGGCAAGCGACAGACTTTGGACCTCGGCCAGCATTTCGCACCGGCATCGGACCGGGCCGGTTCGGTTCTGGCGATCGCGGCCGACGGCCAGGGACATCATTGGACGGTCGGCCAGGTCAACGGCAAAAGCACCCGTTTCCTCATCGACACCGGCGCGACGACCGTATCGCTTCCGGCCGGATTTGCGAAGGCGGCGGGCATCGACTATCAGAAGGGGCAGCGCGGATTTGTCCAGACCGCGAATGGCCCGGCGGTTGCGTATCGCGTCAAGCTGGACGCCTTGACCGTGGGCGAAATCACCGTGTACCAGATCGACGCGACCGTGCTGGAAAGTGGTCTGGATATTGCGCTGCTCGGCATGAGTTTCCTGAGCAGGACAGACATGAAACGCGACGGGGCGAACCTGGTACTGACCAAGCGATTCTAGAAGCTCGGCAACAAAAAAAGCCCCGGGGACCGGGGCTTTTTTTTGTTGTGAAATTCCTGCCGCTATCGTTTGGTCTTGTCGCGCTCGATCAGCGCGTACGCGCTGTGATTGTGAATGGACTCAAAATTCTCGGATTCGACGACGTATGCCTCGACGCGCGAATCCGCATTCAGTGCCGCCGCGACATCGCGAACCAGATCTTCGACGAATTTGGGATTGTCATAGGCCCGCTCGGTCACGTACTTTTCGTCCGGACGTTTCAGGAGGCCATAAAGTTCGCAGGACGCCTGTTCTTCGGCAATGTTGACGACATCTTCAATCGATATCGGCTCGGTGCTGCGAACCGAAATCGTCACGTGCGAGCGCTGGTTGTGCGCGCCATAGGCCGCTATCTCCTTTGAGCACGGACACAGGCTGGTCACGGGCACCACGACCTTGGTGGTGATGCGTGTCGCGCCGTCGCGGATCTCGCCGGTCAGCGAAACCTCATAATCGAGCAACGATTTCACGCCGGAGATCGGCGCGGCCTTTTCGATGAAAAACGGAAACTGCATCTCGATGCGGCCCTCGGTGACTTCAAGACGCGCGACCATGGTTGCCAGCAGTGCGGTCAGCGACCCGGCGGAAAACGGTTCCGGGTTGGACTCAAGGATCTCGACGAATCGCGACATGTGCGTGCCTTTGACACTGTGGTCAAGCCGCACATTCATATTGAACGTGGCCACCGAATGGCTGATGGCACCACTCGCCGTGCGCACCCGGATGGGATGGCGTAGTGACTTGATGCCGACGCGGTCGATGCAAAGCTGGCGAGTGTCCTGCGAGCTTTGCACATCGGCGATCGGCAGGTGAGGGTCGCGCTGATTCATGAACAATCCTTCAGGTACAGCTTGGAAGTATAGCGTGGCGATAATAGTTGAGTAAAGCAATCAACAATATGGGTGGTGTATGCCGCGATTCAAGCTTTTCCGCCAAATCCAAACCGCGGGCAACAAAAAAAGGGGCGCCCGTCTGAGGCGCCCCTTGGTGAATCCCGACCAGACGAACGGTCAGGCAATCCTGATTACGAGTTGTATGCGGTCTCGCCGTGCGACGTGATATCCAGTCCTTCGCGTTCCTCGTCTTCTGGCACACGCAAGCCAATCACCATCTTGACGATAAACAGGGACACGGAGGCAACCACGGCCGACAGGACCACGCTCACGCCCACCGCCTTGGCCTGAATCAGTACCTGTTCGCCGATCGACGTAAAGCCGGTCGTCGCCTTGACCCAATCCGTTACGAAGCCGGGACCGCCCAGGTCCGGGGAGACAAATACCCCTGTCAGCAACGCCCCCAATATGCCGCCGACGGCATGCACGCCGAACACGTCGAGGGAATCGTCAACCTTCAACAAGCGCTTCAATCCGGTGACGCCCCACAGGCAGACTACCCCGGCAGCCGAACCGATGACAAAGGCGCCCGGAATACCGACGTTACCGGCGGCCGGGGTGATGGCGACCAGGCCGGCTACTGCGCCAGAGGCCGCGCCGAGCATGGAGGGCTTGCCCTTGATGACCCATTCGGCGAGTGTCCATGACAATACCGCACAGGCAGTCGCCAAAAAGGTATTCATGAATGCGAGCACGGCGGAGTTTCCGGCTTCGAGTGCAGAGCCGGCATTGAAGCCGAACCAGCCAAACCACAACAGCGATGCGCCGACCATGGTCATGGTCAGGCTGTGCGGCGTGAGTGCCTCCTTACCGTAGCCAATACGCTTGCCAAGGAAGTATGCTGCGACCAGCCCGGCGACACCGGCGTTGATGTGTACGACCGTGCCGCCCGCGAAATCGAGCGCACCCCACTGCCACAACAGGCCGGCCTTGGCATTTTGCGCGCCAACCACATTGGCCGCCGTGTAAGCATCAGGACCTGGCCAGAACCAGACCATATGCGCGATAGGGATATAGCTGAACGTGAACCAGAGCACCATGAACAGGAGGACGGCGCTGAATTTCATCCGCTCCGCTACCGAGCCGAGGATCAGGCAGCAGGTAATGGCTGCGAACGTCGCCTGGAAAGCGGCGAACAGCATTTCAGGAATTACGACACCCTTGCTGAAGGTGGCCGCCATGGCGAATTCGCCTTTTGCCAGATCGGCGATACCCTTAAAGAACAGGCGATCGGTTCCGCCGAAATAGGCGTTGCCCTCGGTAAACGCAAAGCTGTAACCGTAAATCACCCACAAGACGGTGATGAGCGAAAAGGTCACGAACACCTGCATCAACACCGACAGCATGTTCTTCGAGCGCACCAGCCCGCCATAGAACAGGGCCAGCGCCGGTATGCTCATTAACAGGACCAACGCGGTGGACGTGAGCATCCACGCCACATCGCCCTTGTTGGGTACCGGCGCGGGAGGCGCCGCCGCAGCGGCCGGCGCGGCGGCAGGCGTTGCGGCTGTCGAGGCGGGTGCGGCGGCTGCCGGAGCAGGTACGGCCGGCGCGGCGGTGGCCGGCGCCTCGGTTTCGGCCGGTTTTGGATTCTCGTATTGAGCCTGCGCGCTGCCGGTCAGCATCAGACCGGTAACCAACGCGAGCGTAGCAATTAGTCGTTTCATTTTCTGGGCTCCCTGGATTAAAGCGCGTCGGCGCCGGTTTCACCGGTGCGAATGCGCACCACTTGTTC